>JBGSOU010000220.1:0-2371 GCA_041739025.1 Hyphomonas sp. | reverse complement strand
CCCATCGCCCGCGACCTCAGCCGGGACTTCATCCGTGTCAACACGATCCTGCCGGGCATCTTCAACACGCCGCTTCTGGCCGCAGCGCCCGAGCCCGTGAAAGCTGCCCTCGGCGCGCAGGTTCCGCACCCGGCCCGTCTCGGCAACCCGGAAGAGTATGCCTCGCTGGCCGTCGAAATGTGCCGCAACGCCTACTTCAACGGCGAAGATGTCCGCCTCGACGGCGCCATCCGCATGGCGCCCAGATAAAGCTGCGCGCCCTCCGGGCTTGCTGCTCGGCGCAGTTGGCGAGCTGACGCTCGCCGCGTCTGCGCCTGCGCCTTGCTTGTGGGGGATACACTGAAAACGTTGGAAATCCGCTCCCTCCGGGGGCGGATTTTTACGTTCGGGCGGCGAGCAGCATGTCCCAGCGGGTCCGCGCCTCGGGGCGCCAGATCGTGGCGGGATCGGGGTAGAACTCCGCGAAGGCGGGCTTGTTGTCGGCAATCTGGACCCAGGCCAGCTTCGAGGCGGTGAAGATGTGCACGTCCGGCGAGATGGCCGTGCGGTCATCCAGGGTTCCAACCCGGATGAAGGCCGCCGCCTCGCCGGCGGTGGGATAGTGGCTCCACACCGCCACCTGGCAATCCGGGCAGCGGGCGACCATCTGGCCCTTGCCGCTATGGCTGGGCGTCAGGATCACTTCCGGCGGCGCGCCAAGCAGTTCAACCGCCGCAGATTCGATCAGCGCGTTGATCACGAAGGCCGAGCCGGTCTCGCGCTGGCACCAGCTGCAATGGCAGCAATGGGTGATCATCGGTTCGCGCATCAGCCGGTAGCGCACCGTTTCACACACGCATCCGCCGTCCAGGGTCTGGGTCATTCGGGTCAATCCTCCGCCCAGAGGGTTCTACAGGCCGCGGCCCGCCGGGCAAGCAGGCGGCTCAGTCGATCGGCGCCGAGGGATCGCGCACCCGGATCAGACCATTGGACACCATCGTCATCACCACTTCGCCGTGCTGATTGAAAACGGTCTGCCGGGTCTTGGTCAGCCCCATGTCCGGGCGGGATTTCGAGCGGCGCTTGCTGATCAGTTCCATTTCGACCGACAACGCGTCGCCCGGATAGACCGGCTTGACCCAGCGCAGCTCGTCGATGCCCGGCGAGCCAAGGCCTGCGGTGGGCTCGGCATGCTTCCAGGTATCCACCATCAGGCGCATCACCATCGCGCCGGTATGCCAGCCCGAGGCGGACAGGCGGCCAAAGAAGGTCGCCTTGGCGGCCTCGTCATCGAGGTGGAAGGGCTGGGGATCATACTTTGTCGCAAACTCGATCACCTCTTCGCGCGTGACCTTGTAGGTGTCCGGCGCCCGCGTGCACGCGCCGACCTCCATGTCTTCAAAATATCTCATGCGTCGTTTTCCGGCTTCTGGAACATCCACCGACGTTGCCGGAAGACCGGGACTTGGCAAGACTTACCCGGCGAGAGGGGGTGCAGAGGCCCCGGGCCACGCTACAACAGGGGCTGGACCTGGACAGGAGTGAGCCGTGGAATTTGATGATGTCGTGAAGGGCCGCCGGAGCATCCGGGGCTACCTGGACAAGCCGGTGCCCAAGGCACTGGTGCGGGAAATCCTCGAGATCGCGATGCGCGCGCCGACCTCGCTGAACACCCAGCCCTGGAATTTCTACGTGGTGGCGGGCGAGGTGCTGGACCGGATCCGCGCCGGCAATGTCGAGCGCAATCTGGCGGGCATTCCGCACAGCCGCGAGTTCCGCCTTGGCCCGGACTATGCGGGCGAACACCGCAAACGCCAGATCGAGATCGCCATCCAGCTGTTCGAGGCCATGGGCATCGCGCGCGACGACAAGGAAAAGCGGATGGACTGGATCCTGCGCGGGTTCCGCCAGTTCGGCGCGCCGGTCTCGATCGTGATCACCTATGACAAGTCGATCCAGGGCAGTGACATTGCGCCGTTCGATTGTGGCGGCGTGGTCAACTGCATCGTCAACACCGCCTGGAACCGGGGGCTCGGCTGCGTGATCAACTCGCAAGGCATCATGCAGAGCCCGGTCGTGCGCGCCGAAGCCGGCATCCCGGACGATCAGGTGATCCAGACCTGTATCGCCATGGGATGGCCGGACGACACCTTCCCCGCCAATGCGGTCGTCTCGAAGCGAAAGTCCGTGGATGAAGCGGCGGTGTTCCGGGGGTTTGAGGACTGAGCCGGAGGCTGTCATAGTAGGGGCTGGCCCACATGGAGCGTTCCCGATGACCCTGGCCTCCCGGTTCCCTGACCGGCGCGCGGCCGCGCAGCTGATGGCCGGGATGCTACTGATCCTGACGGCCGGATGTTCCAGCCCGGCGCAGGTCGTGGCGGCCCCAGATCGG
>JBGSOU010000190.1:0-1625 GCA_041739025.1 Hyphomonas sp. | reverse complement strand
CTTGATCGCCGCCGCCCGCCTGCCCTGGCCGGCGCTGCTGATCTGGAACCGGACCGCCAGCGTGCCCCCGGGCCTCTACACTGTCTCCCCGGCCGCAGCCGTCGCCCGCGGTGATCTCGTCGCTTACCGTCCCGGCCCCAGCGAGGCCGCCTGGTTCGCGGCGCGCGGCTATACCGGCAAGAACTGGCCGCTGATCAAGCGGATCGCGGCGCTCGAAGGCGACGTGGTGTGCCGGTTTGATCAGAAAATCCTTGTGGACGGCGCCGTCGCGGCCCTTGCCCTCGAACGCGATGCAAGCGGCTCGCCGCTTCCCGCGTGGACCGGATGCCGCCGTCTAGGACCTTGCGAGGTCTTCCTGCTCGCAGATCATCCAAGGTCAATCGACGGGCGGTATCTGGGCGCCGTGCCATCTCGCCGCATCCTGGGAAAAGTCGCGCGCATCTGGACGCGTCCGGACGATCAAGGTCGGCCGGCCATGTCCGATCAGTCCCGCCCGTTGCCACACCGCACTTGCTCCGCAGACGGACCGGACCCCGTTTCAACCGGCACACGATAGGAGCGCGATCAGCCGTGGCAGATGAGACGCCATTTGAACCAAAGCTTGGACGGATCGGGGCGAAGGCACGACAGCCAGACTCGCAATTGAGAAAGATTGCCCGACTCGCACGCCGCGCCAAACCCCACACAGACGGGCGACGCCGGCACGCGGCAGGATCCATCTGGGCGCGCGGCCGCGGCAAAGGCGCATCCGCTGCCGCAAAACTCTGGGCGCCAGTAAACCAGCGAAAAGTGTTCGTGAGAGTTACAATCGCTCCTGCGCGAAGCAAGAACACCGCCGCATTTGCAAGTCACATCAAGTACATCCAACGTGATGGCACCGACAAGGATGGGTCCCCGGCAAAACTCTTCGACCGACACAAGACGGATGTCGGTCTCGGCGACTTCAGCGCCCGCTCGCAAGACGACGCTCACCAGTTCCGGATTGTTGTATCTCCTGAGGATGGGGGCAGAATGGAGGATCTCCGCACTTTCACCCGCAAACTCATGAACCAGGTTGAGCGTGACCTCGCTACGCATGTCGACTGGATCGCCGCTTGTCACTACAATACGCCCCAAGCGCACATTCACATTATCATTCGCGGCGGGAATGTCCGGGACGGCGAACTGATTATCTCCCGAGACTACATCACCCACGGACTGCGCTACCGGGCGGAAGATCTCGTGACCCTCGAGCTCGGAAATCGGACCTGGCGAGAATTGTCCGTCGGCCGGCACCTGGAAGCCCGCGCCGAGCGATTTACCTCAATAGACCGAACCTTCCGCCGAGCCGAGCAAGGCGGCAGATTCACGCTTGAGCCGGGCAATGATCTCTCAGGCTCGTCCGGATGGCTGGCCAGGCTGCACCGGTTACGCCATCTTCAAAAGATCGGCCTTGCCAAGCATATTCACGGATGCGAATGGCACCTTTCCGAAGGCTGGAGCGATACGCTCAAATCCATCAGTGCCCGAACGGTCGCGCTGAACGAAATCTCCCGCGCTCTGGGCCCGCGCCTCGATCTCACCCGTCTGGACGCGCCGGCCGCCAGCACGCTGGGCGGGTGGATCACCGGCCGGCTGGCCGCCGT
>JBGSOU010000188.1:0-3425 GCA_041739025.1 Hyphomonas sp. | reverse complement strand
CCGATCTGTTCAGGGTGCCCTGCACCGCCGGTTCGGCCGAGGCGGTCTCGACCGCCGCAGTCTCGGAAGCGCCCGCAACCGGGTCGGAACAGGCCGCGCCCGTGGCGGCCAGCGAAAACAGGAAAAAGGCAGTGATCGGTTTCATCAGCATTCCTCAAGCATGACGCTAGAGCCCGCGGGCTGCAAGCTTCCTCTCCACAACGTCCCAGAATTTGGCAGTGGCATCAATGCCCGACAGGCGTTTCAGCGCCTGCAGGCCGGTCGGCGAGGTGACATTCACCTCCGTCAGGCGTCCGCCGATCACATCGATGCCGGTCAGCATCAGGCCCCGGCGCTTCAGTTCGGGTCCGATGCGCTCGCAGATCATCCGGTCGGCGGCGCTGAGTTCGGTCGCTTCCGCCGTGCCGCCCACCACAAGGTTGGAGCGGACCTGTCCGGCTTTCGGCTTCCGGTTGATCGCGCCGACCGGTTCGCCGTCGATCAGCACGATCCGCTTGTCGCCGTCGGCGACCGCCGGAAGGAAGGCCTGCACCATCACGGGTTCGGAATTCTTGCTGAAGAACAGTTCCAGAAGCGAATCCAGATTGGAATCGTCCGGGGCGATGCGGAACACGCCGGCCCCGCCATGACCGTAAAGCGGTTTCACGATGATATCGTGGTGGGTGTCGCGGAAGGCGTCGATGGCGGCGCGGTTCCGCGTCACAAGGGTCGGCGGCATGATGTCCGGGAACATCAGCGGGAAGATCTTCTCGGGGCTGGAGCGCACGCCAGCCGGATCGTTCAGCACCAGCGTTTCGCCGGAGACTTCTTCCAGCAGGTGGCAGGCGGTGATGTAGCCCATGTCGAACGGCGGATCCTGGCGCATCAGGATGACATCCGTGTCCTTCGCCAGGTCCAGCGTCACCGTCTCGCCGAACAGTCCGGGGGTGTCGCGGACCCGTTGCACCCGGGCCGGGCGGGCCTGTGCGGTCACGCGGCCTTCGGTCCAGGCCAGATCGTTGACGCTGTAGACAAACAGCGCATGGCCTCGCGCCTGCGCCGTCTCGGCGAGCGCGAAAGTCGTGTCGCCGTCAATATTGACCCGCTCCAGCGGGTCCATCTGTATCGCTATACGCAGTGTCACGCGTCCGGTGCCCCCGTCATTGCGGAAGGCACGCGGAGGTCAGCGGCTTCCTGTTTCGTAATTCGCGCCGGTCAGTTCCGGCATCGGCTCGGTTGTATATGAAGCGTCAGGGGCTTGTTGATAAGTGGCAGGCGGTGGTGCTTCGGTGGTGACCGGTGCCGGGGTGCGGTTCACGGCTTCGCGGACGCGCACATAGGAGACGACCTGCTTCACCCCGCCCACCACGCTGGCTTCCTCCGCCGCGCGGCGCAGTTCCTCGGTGCTGCGGGCAATGCCCATCAGGTAGACCACGCCGTCATAGGTCTCGATGTTGAAATTCACGCTCTTGACCTTGCTCGAACCGATCAGCCGGGCCCGTACACGCCCGGTGATGATTTCATCCGACACGTTGGCCATGAAGCCGCCGGGCGGCTCGATCCGGATTTCATTGGCGACATCCTGGGTGCGCGAAGAGCTCCAGGCAATGCCTTCGGCAAAGGTCCGGTCATTCGGGTCATTCACCCGCCCGGACAGGAGAACCAGACCGCTGGACACTTCCACATCGACTTCGACAAACCGGGCGCCGCTCTCGTTGAGAAGCTTGGCCTTGATCTCGTTCGAGGCGGTCGCATCGTCCACGGCCTCGCCCATCGTCTTTTCCTGAACCGATGTCAGGCCGACCGCGCCTGCGGTACCCAGAACAGCAACGGCACACCCGCTGACAGACATCGCAGCGAGAAAGCAGGGAAGCGCAAGCACAGCACGCATTGGAGATTTCCTGAACGGCATGAGGGACCCTTCCTCATTACAACCTAGATAGGGCGAAATTCCGGCATTCTCCAAATGAAACCCTGTATAGAAAGTGAATGGGGCCGCACTTTGCGGCGCGCTGCGCCTTTTTGCTGGTTGCAGCGGGGCGGGCGTGTTAGGATTCCAAAGTCTAGAAGAAGGAACTGTCGCCCTGTCATCCGCCAAAAACCGGGTTGAGCCCCCCAAGAATGTCTCTCTTGCAGATATCAAGCTGCTGGCAGAGGCCCTCTCGAAAGTTCTCGAAGACGACAAGGCTGAAGACCTCGCCTTCATTGATCTTCAGGGCAAATCCTCTCTCGCCGACTTCATGATCATCGCGTCCGGCCGGTCCGGACGGCACGTGTCTGCGCTTGCAGACCATGTGGCGGCGGAGGCGAAACGCCTGACCGGACGGCCCGCGAGCGTCGAAGGCATGGCGAATGCCGACTGGGTGCTGATCGATACCGGTGACGTGATTGTCCACCTGTTCCGCCCGGAAGTGCGCGAGTTTTACAATCTCGAGAAGATCTGGGCATCGGACCGGTCGAACCACCGGATGAACGCGACCTGATCCGATGCGCCTGCAAATCGTCGGTGTCGGGCGTCTCAAGGATGGCCCGGAGCGCAGCCTGACCGATGACTATCTTGCCCGCGCTCTGCCCCTGGCCCGCCAGCTGGGCTTTCGCGGTCCCGAAGAACATGAAGTCGCCAGCGGCGGCGGCCTGGATGCCGAAGGTGCCCGCCTGCTCGCCCGCCTGCCGGACGGCGCCCAATGCCTGCGCCTCGACGAGGCCGGCGAAAACCTCACTTCGACCGAGCTGGCGCGCCGCCTGGCGGCCTGGCGTGACGAAGGCCTGCGCGACACGGTGTTCCTGATCGGCGGGGCAGAGGGCTTTTCGGCCAATGTGCGCCGCGTGGTGCCCCGGACACTGGCTTTCGGGGCCCAGACCTGGCCGCACCGGCTGGTACGCGCGATGCTGGCCGAACAGGCCTACCGCGCCCTGACGATCCTGGCGGGTACGCCCTACCACAAGGCCTGACGGGTCCAGAACGAGGGGGTGCCCCGGATCCTGCCGGCCCCGGACTGTCTCGAAGGTTGCCGGGCAGGGGGCACGCGCCTTAAGGATGTCCCCGCAAATGGGCGGACGCTGTCGTGGGAGCGGGATCGATGAAAAGCCGGGACATGTGGCGCATCTATGGACCGGTCGCCGCGCTTGCGCTGGCGGGGTTCCTCATCGCTTTCTTCGTCATGGATCCCGCGCCGCCCGAGACGGTGCGGTTTGGCGCCGGTGCGCCGGGCGGGGCCTACCATGTCCATGCCGAGCGCTATCAGCGCCTGCTGGCTGAGCAGGGCGTGCAGGTGGAACTGGTCGACACGGCCGGGTCAATCGACAATCTCCGCCTGCTCGACGAGGGCTTCATCGATGTGGCGCTCGTGCAGGGCGGACTGACGGGCCGCGCCGAAGAGGCCAGGCTGCGTTCGCTGGGCGGCCTGTTCGAGGAACCGTTCTGGGTGTTCGTGCGCAGCGGCGCC
>JBGSOU010000284.1:0-8047 GCA_041739025.1 Hyphomonas sp. | reverse complement strand
AGCTGCTGGAAACGCCGCTCGCGATCACCGCCGTTGGCCCCGCCGCCATCACGGCGGCGAGCCAGGGCGGGGCCGGGCCGTGCATCGGAGATTCCGGCGGCCCGCTCTATGTGACCGAGGCGGATGGCACGAAAACCGTGGTCGGCATTCTGTCCGTGGTCGAACAGAACCGGGCGACCGGGCAGTTCTGCGCGGGAGAATACAATGGCCGATACACCAACCTGCAAGGCTATGCTGGCTGGATCGACTCCGTGATTGCGATATGCGAGGCCGAGCCCGAGGCCTGCACCTGAGGGCCATTGACCGGACCATCATGACCCGCGCCCTGCCCTGGCTGATCCTGCTGCTTGGCCTCCTGCAGCCCTTGTCCGGCGCGCTCGCGCCCGTGTTCGACATCGGCGTGCCTATCGGCGCCGCGACGGCCGGCGCCGATGCGCCGGAACAGCCGCTCCCGGTCTTCTTTTCCATCTGGGGCGTCATCTTCCTCGCCTATGCAGGCTTCGGCCTTGCCGGCTTGCTGTGGCCGGTCGACTGGTTTGGACGGGTGGGCGTGCCCATGCTGATGGCCGGGGCGGCGAACATCCTCTGGATGCTGAGCGCCCAGCTGATCGGACTTCAGCCGCTGAACTTCGGACTGCTGGCGCCCATCTTCGCGGCGGCCTGGATTGCTGCGGCGCGCCTGGACGTCCTGCGCGCATCGGAGACCGGTCCGGTGTTTCAGGTGGCCGACGCGGCGAGCGGTCTGCTGGCGGGCTGGATATCGGTGGCGGCCGCGATCTCCGTGCCACTGACGATCCGCACCTTCACAAATCTTGGTCCGACCGATTTTCCGTGGTGGATGTTCTGGGCCACCGTCGCCGTGGCGGCGCTGGCCGCCTGGATCTTCGCCGGACGCATCAGCCGCAGCCTCTGGTTCTTCGCCGCGCTCGGATGGGGGCTTACGGGCATCGTTCTGAACAACTGGCTGCGCACCGAAATGCACGGGATCGCCCTGATGGCCGGCGCCGGAACTGCGACAATCCTGTTCTTGCGGGTGACGCGGGGCGCAAAGCGTCCTAAATCGGCCGCATGACCACATTCCAGATCCCCTCGCCGGAGCGGATGCTCCTTGCCCTCGACACGTCCACCTGGCCGGCCTGGGCCGCCACCCTCTGGCCGGGGACGGTCAAATGGGGGCTGGTGCTCGTCTCGGTGATCCTGATCCTGGCGCTGTCATCGGTGGTGAAAGGGATCGTGCTGTTCCTCGGCCACCGGTTTACCAAGAACCAGGAGGATTTCGAGAACTCGTCCTGGGACCTGGCCGCCTCCGCGAGCCGGTTCCTGGCGGTCTTCATCATGGTGCCGCTGCCGCTCGGCCTGGCCGGATATGACTGGCGCGCCTTGATCGACACTTACGGTCCCGGCGTTTTCGGCGCGACCGCCGTGCTCGTGGTGGCGGTCGTCGCCGCCAATTCGATTGCCAAGTCGCTGCGCAAGTTCGGCGCCAAGGCCCATGCGCATTCCGGCGCGGATGACACGCTGATCGCCTTCTCCGCCTCGCTGGTGAAATACATCATCTTTGCGGTCGCCTTCGTGTTCGCGCTCAGCCAGCTCGGCTTTCCGGCCGCCTCGCTGGCCGCCGTGCTGGGTGCCGCAGGCCTGGCCATCGGCCTTGCGCTGCAGGACACGTTGAAGTCGGTGGCGGCGGGCGTGATGCTGGCGATCTTCCGCCCGTTCCGGATTGGCGATTATGTCGGCGTGGCCGGCCTCGAAGGCACGATCACCAACATCACCCCGTTCACCACTTCGCTGCGCCAGATCGACAACAAGATCGTCTCGATCACCAATGACAAGGTGTGGGGCGATCCGCTGATCAACTTCACCGCAGAACCCCAGCGCCGTCTCGATCTCTTCTTCGACATTTCCTACAATGACGACATCGATCATGCCTTGCGCATCGTTCAGGATGTCGCCAACGAACATCCGCTCGTGCTGAACCGGGACACGACCTGGGTGGGCGTGCATGCGCTCGCGGAATCCAGTGTCCAGCTGAGGCTGCGCGCCTGGGTCGCGACGCCGGACTTCATCCAGGTGCGCGCTGACCTCAACAAGAACATCAAGCAGACCTTCGATCGCGAAGGCATCTCGATCCCCTATCCGCACCAGGTACAGATCGAGGATCCCCGCATCGTGAAGCTGAAGCTGGAACAGCTGAAGGCCGAGGCGGCGCGCACCGCAGACGCCCGGTCCGGCAACTGACATGACCGAACGTCCGGACGAGCCCGCCCCGACGATTGCCGATCCGGCGCCTCCGGTTGCAGCGCCCCCCGGACCGAAGGCGAAAGCGAAGCCCGACGCCGCGCCGAAACCCTTTCTCGTCCGGGCCTTCAGCCTGTCGGTGGGACAAGGCCTGCGGCTTCTGGCCCTCAGCACCTTCGCGGGCTTTTTCGTACTCGCCTTCGACTATGCACCCGGCGGCACGACCTTCGATGCCGGCGGCGCGTTCACGGCCATCATCCACCGCGCCCTGACCGCCCTCGGCTGGGCGTTCGAGAGTTTCTGGAAACCGGCCCTTGCGGGTCTCGTCGTCGTCTTGCCCGTCTGGGCCCTCTGGCGGCTGATCCGGATGCCTTTCCGCAAGCCCTGACCTAACCGACCGGCTTCCAGATCTGCGTCTGGCACACCGGGCCGATGCAGCCTTTGACTTCCAGCGTGCCGTCGCCCAGCCGCTTCAGCCGCGAGTCATAGGTCTTGAGTTCCATCGGATCGTGGATCTGACCGCCGCGCCAGTCCTTCGCCTTGCGTTCGAATCCCTGCAGCAGCTGGTAGCCGAGGATCTTCTGGCCCTTCGAATTGGTGACATCGTTGACGGTCTTGCCGGGGGGCAGGTCATCGGCCTTGATCCAGACGATCTTCCCGCAGGGCGAACCATCGCCGCAGTCGGTGATCTTCACGTGAGAATTACCCTTAGGCAGGCGGTAGGTCCCGAACACATCGAAGGCATCGGCCGCCGCCGTGCCTGAAATCAGTGACGCGAGGGCAGCCGCGATCAGAAGTCGTTTCATGCGTGTCTCCGGAAAAAGTGGCGGTATAGTCGGGTAAAATAAAGCGTTCGCCAGGGAGAGACAAATGGATACTTCGAAACTCATGTTCAAAGACGGCCTGATGAAGGATGAGCGCATCCTCGTCACCGGCGGCGGCACAGGCCTCGGCAAGGAGATGGCGGAAGGCTTCCTGAAGCTCGGCGCCGAAGTGCACATCTGCGGTCGTCGCGGCGGGGTCTGCGAAGAGACCGCCAAGGAACTGATGGGCAAGCATGGCGGCAAGGTTGTGCCGCATGCCTGCGACATCCGCGTCGCCGAAGCGATCCATGACATGAACGACGAGATCTGGGCGAAACATGGCCCCCTGACCGGCCTGATCAACAATGCCGCCGGCAACTTCATCAGCCGCACCGAGGACCTCTCGATCCGCGGGTTTGACGCCATCTCCAACATCGTGTTCCGCGGCACGTTCTACATGACGCAGGACATCGGCAAACGCTGGATCGCGGGCAAGACGCGCGGCAGCGTCTGTTCGATCCTCACGACCTGGGTTTGGAATGGCGGACCGTTCGTGGTGCCGTCGGCGATGTCGAAGGCCGCCGTCAACACGATGACGCAATCGCTCGCCGTCGAATGGGGCCGCTACGGCCTGCGCTTTAATGCCATCGCGCCTGGCCCGTTCCCGACCGAGGGCATGTCGAAACGCCTGTCGCCCGACGCGGACGGGGCCGAGCGAATGGAACGCGGCGTGGCAAACCCGATGGGCCGCGTGGGCGAGATGCATGAACTGGTCAACCTCGCCGTGCTGCTGATGGGGCCCGGCGCCGAGTATATCAACGGCCAGACCATCGCCATCGACGGCGCCATGTACAACGCCTCGGGTGGGAATTTCAGCATGCTCACCGCCTGGGAAGACGAACAATGGGCCGCCGCCCGCGCCGCCATCGAAGCGACAAACGCACAGGACAAGGCCAAGCGAACCGTATAAGCAAGGGACCGCCGGGCCTCGGGGCGCGAGGTCCGGCGGGACACTTTACGGGGGGATCGCATGCAGCAACCGAACCGGGACATTTTCCCCAGCCCGGCCATGCTGGAGCGGTTTCCCAACATCACGCCGCTGCTGAAAAACGAAGCCATCGAAGCCGCGTTCATGCGCCATGAAGTGCTGTCGGTGGCGGGCAAGAAGATGTTCCACCGGCTCGGCCTTGTCTCGATGGTGCTGATCGGCGGCAGCGCGATCTACACGATCGCCGAGGCCCTGCTGTTCAAGGGTGCGTCCTATCCGGCCGTCAGCATGGTGGCCGCCGTGGCCGCTGCCGCCGGCATTGCCGCGCAGGTCTTTTCGCTGGTGGCGCAGCTCAAGAGCAAATGGCTGGTCAACCGCTTCGCCTGCGAACGGTTGCGCTCGATCAAGTTCCAGGCCTATGCCCTCGCCGCCACCGCCACCGATGAGGACGAGCTTGCCGTGCGCGCCCGGCGGCTGACCTCGGAAGAGCTCGCCAAGCTCGAAAGCGAACTCAACATGGGCATCGCGATCTTCGAGGCCTTTGTGCCGGAAAAATGCGTGCACGTCCCCCTGCCCGGTCCCGGCCCGTCAAATCCGGCAATCATCAGTGAAGCGACCATCGCCTTCCGCGAACTGCGCCTTCTCTACCAGGACCGGTTCGCGGCCGCCGAGCTGCACCGGCTGCGCGAGAACCGCCGCGCCTTTCACTCGGCCGCCGACATCCTGTATTTCTCCGGCGCCTGCCTCGTTCTCCTGTCGCTGCTGGCCAAGATCATGCCGGGCGTGCCGATCAGCGCCTGGGTCGACTTTCTGGCAATCTCCGCTTTCGTGCTCTCGATCTCGAAGACCGTGCTGGACAGCGCCTCGCTGACGGAACCCTCCGCCGCCCGCTTCGTGCGCTACCGCGAGGACATCGCAGAAGTCGAGCGCCGGCTCGAACGCGGCGCAGCGCTGGATGTCGCCGTGCCCCAGATGGAGCGGATCGCGCTGGGCGAGCTGGAGGAATTCTGCGACGCGTCGAAGTCGATCAACTACCGGCTCTGAGCACAGGTAGCGCGTCACATCACGATTGCGACCTTGCCGACCACTTCGCGGCTGCGCATCATGTCGAAGGCGCGGCGCCAGTCTGTAAGCGGAACTTCGGCGTGGATGCGCGGGTGCACCTTGCCGTCCGCCGCCCATTTCCAGATGGCGTCCATGTTCTCGCGACCGCGCTCCGGGAACTGCCGGCCATACTCGCCCGCCCGCACACCGACGACCGAGAACCCCTTGATCAGCGGCATGTTGACGTTCACGGACGGAATCCGCCCGGACGTGAAACCGATGATCAGCAGCCGGCCGTCGAAGGCGATGCAGCGCACGCTTTCGTCGAACACGTCGCCGCCGACCGGATCGTAAATCACATCCGCGCCGCGTCCACCGGTCAATTCCTTCACCGCGTCGAGGAATCCGGAATCGGGCAGCACATGGTCGGCGCCATAGGCCTTGAGGATGTCCCTTTTCGCGGCCGAAGCCGAAGTGGCGATCACCGTCGCGCCGAGCAACCGCCCGGCATCCACCGCCGCAAGGCCCACGCCGCCACTGGCGCCGTGCACCAGGAGGGTTTCGCCCGGCTGCAGGTTTCCCCGCCGCACGAGGGCAACATAGGCCGTGAGATAGGCTGCGCCGTAGGAGGCGGCCGCCGCGAAACTGATGCCCGCCGGCTTCTTGCGCAAAGCGACGGCCGGAACAACCGCATACTCCGTGAACGCCCCGATCCGGTTGCCACCGGAGACGGCGTCGCCCGGCGCAAAACCGGTGACGCCAGCGCCAACGGAATCGACTTCACCGGCAAACTCCATGCCGAGCACAAAGGGCAGCTCCGGCTTCAGCTGGTATTTGCCCTCCGTCATCAGGAGGTCCGGAAAATTCAAGCTTGCCGCCTTGATCCGCACCCGGACTTCCGATGGGCCGGGCTCCGGAATGGGACGCTCTTCGAGTGAAACGCCGGCATAGTCCGGCAGCAACTCATGGCAGACCAGCGCCCTCATGCCGAAACACGCGCCGCCTTGGCGAACACGTCGTGCACCATTTCGGCAATCTCCCGGCAAGCCGCGCGCGAGCCGGGCGAGATGAAGGTGAATGCCGTGAAGGCGTGGGCGAGGCTGTCGTAACGCTTGTGCACCACCGGCACGCCGGCCGCATTGAGACGCGCGGCATATTCGTCGCCTTCATCCGAAAGCGGATCATGCCCGGCCGTGATGACGACGGCTGGCGGCAAGCCGGAGAGATCCCGCTCCTGCCCCGGCGAGACACGCAGGTCCGTCAGGTCGAAGCCAGGCGGAAGATATTGCGCCATGAACCAATCCATCGTGTCCTGGCTCAGCGAAAAGGTCTTGGCGAAGGCCTTCTTGGACCGGTAGTCCTTCGATATGTCGATGGCCGGATAAATCAGCAATTGCAGCGCAGGCAGCGGGCCGCCTTCACGCTTCATCAGCTGGCTGATGATGGCCGAGAAGTTCCCGCCCATGCTGTCACCGCCCACAGCCGCCTTGTTTGCCGGCGCGCCGAAGCGCTGGGCATTCGCCACGCCCCATTTGTAGGCGGCGATGCAATCATTGAGTCCGGCGGGGAACACGTGCTGCGGCGCCAACCGGTAGTCCACCGACAGAACCGGCGTCTGCGCACCGATCGCCAGCATGGCGCACCAGGCGTGGCAGGTGTCGAGATCACCGATCACGCCGCCGCCCATGTGGAAATAGACGATCAGCGGATGGCGCGGATCCTGCGAGGCCGGCCGGTAGAGCCGCGCCGGAATCGAGTTGCCGTCGGGCCCCGGGATGGCCACGTCCGAGACGCCCGCACCTTCGCTCGCCACATCCGCCAGCAGCGCCAGCTGCGCCTTCACAGCGGCCTGCACGGTTTCGGCCGGCAGCGAGGAGAGCGCCGGCGCCGCGCGGCCGTTCCAAGCCATCATCTGTAGCTGGGGTTCAAGCGTGCGGCCCTCCACCGTGACCGGCTCGCCGCCGGACAGTTTCACGATTAGGCTACCGGGCAGGCTGGCAAATGTCTTCGCAAGGATGCGCTGCAGGCTCATGACGGCATTTTCCTTCTGGGTGAGAGGTTAGTGATGATCCGCTTCGCGGGCGCCGCCAAGGGGTGCCGCGACGCACGCCCGCAGGCCTGCCGGCGCTAACGCCGGACCATGGCTTTCGAACCGGCCAGCACGAGGCTGGAGGCAAACCGGGTTGCCCCCTCCACATCGACCGGCCGGCGCTGCAACATGTAGTCGCCCATTTCGCGGGCGATGCCGATGGCCGCTGCCGTGAGATATTCCAGATCAAGCCCGGCAGCCGCGCCGCCCGACAGGGCGAGTTCGAGGTCGGCCCGGATTTCTTCGGCCACGGCCAGCATTTCCGGCGTATCGACCCGCACGCCCATCAAGGCCAGATGCGGCGCGCCGGCCTTGATCGCCTCTTCATTCTCGTGCGCGATGAAACTGAAATAGGCCCGGAAGGCATGCTCGATATAGTCTTCGAGCGAGGTCGTTCGGGCGCGCACGTCCGACAGGTGCGCGCGGAACCTCTGGGTCGAGTCTTCGGCGATGGCCTGGAAGACCTCCTCCTTCGACTTGAAGTAGTTGTAGAAGGTTCCGGACGCCAGTTCGGTCTCGCGGATGATGTCGCGCACCGTCGTGGCCTCATAGCCGATCAGCGCAAACACGCGGCGCGCCGCCGTCAGGATCGCCCGCCGGTTTGCCGCCTTGGTGCTGGCCCGTTTGCCCCCCGCATGCGTCTCCGCCCCGATATCCGCCATTCACATTGCCTTGAACTCACTGAACTATCACCCTGCACCCCGCGTCATGAGGCGTCAACTTTGTTCGCTCAGGGGATGTCTTCGGGCTTGCGGCCTGGACGGGCCTTGTAGGGCGGGAAGGACCAGCCGAACTTCAGTGCCCCGCCGCGGATGGCGAACGCCACCACCGCCGCCGGCACCGCCGCCATCATCAGCGGCAAGCCGGCCTGGTCGAGGCCGGTAA
>JBGSOU010000280.1:0-13245 GCA_041739025.1 Hyphomonas sp. | reverse complement strand
GACTTACGCGTCCCCGGCGTCGCCCGTGCGGTTTCCGGGCGCGGACGATGGCCCGAAGGGCCCGTCGCCGGCGCCTGGCCAGCATACGGCAGAAGTGCTCGCCGGGCTGGGGCGGAGTGAATCGGAGATCAAGGCCCTGTTCGAGGCGGGGATCGTCGCCTGAAGGCCGACTTTCGTTGCATAAGGACCGCGCTGCGCACTCCCCGGGCCGTGCTGGTATCGCCGCCGGACACGCGCCAATCCGGCAGGGCTCCCGCCGGTGGTAAGGTGCAGGCCTTAGCCCGGGTCTGAAGGAGGTTATCCCAGCACCCGGGCCGGTCCGGCAGGCGCGCCCGCAAGGCGCCCTGCTTCACACAAGCGGATGGGTCGGGCCCCCTGTGCACGGGGGCAGCCGAGATACCCTGCCGATACTGTCCAAAGTCCTCCGCCCATGGGCCCGAAGCCCATCCGCAGGACCAAAAGCCTGGAAAACCGGAAGGGCTCGCCCTGTCCGGCCTTTGGTGCAGGCCTACTTGCCCTTGAACACCGGCGCGCGCTTTTCGAGAATTGCGTTGACGCCTTCCACATGGTCTTCGGTCTCATGCATCAAGGCCTGAGACGCCGCCGAGAGCTCCATGATCGTGTCGTAGGACGCGGTCGTGCCGTGCCGCATCAGTGTCTTGGCGAGGCGAAGCGCCTGCGGCGGCTGCTGGGCAATCTTGCCAGCGAGCGCGAGCGCCGTGTCCATCAGCTCAGCCGCCGGAACCACCTTGCTGACGAGCCCCCATTCGCACGCCGTCTTGGCATCGATCACATCACCGGTGAACAAGAGTTCCGCCGCGCGCGATGAGCCGATGAGACGCGGCAGGAGCCACGCGCCGCCATCGCCCGGGATGAGGCCGAGCTTCAGGAAGGTCACACCCATCTTTGCCGTGTCGGCGGCAATCCGGATGTCAGCCATGCAGGCCACATCGCAGCCCAGACCGATGGCCGGGCCATTGATCGCCGAGATCAGCGGCACTTCCAGATTGTACAGCGCACGGACGATCATGTGGATGTTGCGGCGATAGCCTTCGCGGATATCGGCGGGGCTGCCGCCGAAGGCGCCGCTGCGTTCCTTCATCGCCTTGACATCACCGCCGGCCGAGAAGGCGCGTCCGGCGCCCGTCAGCACCGCGCAGCGAATGGCGGGGTCGGCCATGACTTCGGCGCACACGGCGGTGACCGCCGGGCCATCCCCTTCCTGGCCGAGCGCGTTCATCATGTCGGGCCGGTTAAGTGTCAGGATGGCGATTGGGCCGCGTTTTTCGAGAAGCAGGATCGACATGGCATGTCTCCAGATTTGAAAAGGTGGATGTGTCTCGTAGCGCTGCTGTCAGGCTTGTCCAGCGGGCGTGCGCGGGTGGCGGGTTCCTGGCGCCGGTGGCTGTGCCGGCGCGCCCGCAAAGCACTGCGCCT
Organism: Hyphomonas sp.; assembly: GCA_041739025.1. Classification (GTDB taxonomy): domain Bacteria; phylum Pseudomonadota; class Alphaproteobacteria; order Caulobacterales; family Hyphomonadaceae; genus Hyphomonas. Next base: position 11,808 of record JBGSOU010000280.1, on the reverse strand, counting down.
TGCTCATCCAGTCCGTCGCCACAGGCCCCGTCACCTTCAGCGCGGTATCGGCGATGTTCCGGGTCTGTGTCACCACCTGGCAGAACTCGTCCGCACGTCCCTCGATCCGTTCCACGCGGCTCTCGTCGCCATGCGTCCAGATCGCGCCGGAGGGCGCCGTCAGCACAAGGTGCGGCATCGGGCCCGGTGGGGTCTCGCGGCGCGTCGCATAGGTCCAGCCGAACGTGTTCACACCCAGCGTGACGATATTGGCGATCCGGTCCTCGTTCTGGCGCACAATGCCGGCCAGATCGAATATCTCCTGGCCATGCGCCCAGGTTTCCATCTGGCGCGCGGTGATCGAAGAGCGCGCGCTCATGTCCGGCCCAACCCATTTCAGGCGAGCCTTTGGATCTGCAACAGCAAACAGGTCGGCGGCCTGCTCGGCAAAGCCGGTCCACTCATCCAACAAGGCCTGCTCGCCGAGATGTCCTAGCTGGGCAGCCTCATAAGCGCGCATCGTCGAGCCGCTGTCCTGCATCGCTTTCATGTGGGCCATGAGCTGTCCGGGATCGCTGATCTGGAAATGTGCCATCCGGTTCCAGAAGTGCAGATGGCGCAGCACATCCATGATGGTCCACGCCTTGAACTGGGTCGGTTCGTGGAACGTACCTTGCGGCAAGGCCGCGACAACGGCGCCCAGCGCGCGGGTTTCCTGCCGGAAGTCTTCTGCTTGCTGCAAGTTTGGTGCTCCCCGGTTTCGAGCAACAGCATTCAGGGTGTGGACCGGCCTTGCAAGCCCTGACGTCGGGAATGGCGTTTGACGGCCCTACTTCAGCAGCAGGTCAACCTGCACTTCAAGCGCCTCGGCGAGGCGTTTTGCGGTCTTCAGGCCGTAGGACATGCCCCGTTCGATGGCGGAGATGTGATTGGGCCGGATTCCGCTGCGTTCGCCCAGTTCGCGCTGGGTCATCAGGCGGAACTGCCGGATCGCCCGGACCGGGTTTTCACCGTCCTGGATCCGCTTCAGCAGGATGGCCGGAAGCGGTGCGAACCCAGAGACACCGGAGACTTTGCGTCCGGCGGAAAGCCCATCGACCTGCTTCTCGAGATCGAGCACTTTCTTCTCGAGATCGAGAAGCCGGATCTCCAGGGAATAGACAAGTTTTGGATCACTCATGACGGCAGCCCCGCATTTCGGTGCCATCATTAAGAGCGTTCTGAAACGGTTCAGTGTCGGACACGTCACAGTTTTGTGTATTGTTCAGGTGCGAAGGCGGAAGGCGGGGCGCAGCGCCGGGTTGCAGCATCACAACTTTGCCGCGCCGACCGGACAATCTGCGCAAAAGTGGTGCCGGCTACAGGACTCGAACCCGTGACCCCCTGATTACAAATCAGGTGCTCTACCAGCTGAGCTAAGCCGGCACGGGTCTGCCGATACCGGAATCACTTCGTCCACGCAAGCATCCGCCCTGCGCGGCGCCTCGGTGCCGCTTGCCTTTGCGGCCGAGGGTGCGCATCACCTTTGGATCGGAGGGATTGGCCGCGCCATGACGAACCTGATACCGGACACCCCGAACCGCGTCCTTATGCCGGACCTGACACGGGCCTTCGCGCTGTTCGGCATTGCGGTGGTCAACGTGACCGGCTTCGCGCAGCCGCTGACCACAGGTTTCCATGCCGGCGGGCTGGAACGCCCGGTTGACCAGCTCGCCTATGGCGCTGTGGCCAGCCTGTTCCTGATGAAATCCTATCCGCTCTTCTCGATGATGTTCGGGGCCGGGCTGTTCTACCAGCAGGCTGCAGCGGCGCGGTCGGGCGCTGCCTTCGCACCGCGCCATTTCCGGCGCATGGCCGCGCTGGTTGCCCTCGGCGCGGTCCATTTCGTGTTCTTCTGGATGGGCGATATCCTGATGGCCTACGGGCTTCTCGGCGCGCTATTCTATCTGCAGCGCGGCGTCTCCGTTCGCTTGCTGGTGCGCACCGGCGCGGCGCTGATCACCCTCAACACCGCCTTGCTTTTCGTCCTTGGCGGACTGCTCTGGCTGACGGAGCAGACGGCGCCTGAGCAGATCCTTGCGGCGGGGTATGGCCGGATGACCGCAGACGCGCTTGCGGCGTTCGGCGGGGGCTCCTTTGTTGACGCCGCCCGCTACCGGCTGGGCCTGCTTCCCGCGCTCCTGGTGAGCCTGCTCGGGCAGCAGGGATTGTCGGTGTTCGGATTTTTCTGCCTCGGTCTGGCGGCAGCCAAGGCCGGTGTGCTCGAACAGCCCGACGCCCCGATCTGGCGGCTGGCGCGGCGGGTTTTCCTCCCCGCCGGTCTGGCCGGAAGCCTTCTGGGCGCATCGATCCTGCTGCAGGCGGGATCGTCGACCGACAGCACCTTCCTCCTCGGTTGCGCGGTCATCATGGCCTTTTCGGCTTTCGCCGCGCTGGGATATCTGGGGCTGATTGCAGCAGTTTCGATTCAGGCTGGCCCCCTCCGGCGATTCGCGGCGCGGGCCGGTTCGGCCTCCTTGACCGCCTATTTGCTGCAGTCCTTGCTCCTTTCGCTGATCTTTACAGCCTATGGCTTTGGCGCATTCGGGCGTCTGACCGCGGGCGAAGCCATCGCGGTTGCGGCAGGCGTTGCGGCCCTTTCGCTCGGTGTGTCAGGCATGTGGCGCAGCTTGGCCCAACGCGGCCCCGTCGAGGTTCTGCTGCGGCGGGTGACCTATTGGGGCCGCGCCTGACGCTTTCCTTTGGCGCGCAGGGCGTTAAAAGGCGCAAGTTCCTGACCCATAAGGCTTTGAAGCGTCCCCATGACCCAACCCCGGCGCATCCTGATCACTTCCGCCCTGCCCTACATCAACGGCGTGAAGCACCTCGGCAACCTCGCGGGCTCGATGCTGCCCGGCGACGTTTATGCCCGTGTGATGCGCCTCAAGGGGCATGACGTCACCTATATCTGCGCCACCGACGAACATGGCACACCTGCGGAACTCGCCGCGCAGGCGCAAGGCATTCCCGTTCAGGCCTATTGCGATGCGCAGTACGAAATCCAGCGGACCGCCGGCGAAGGCTTCAACCTGTCCTTTGACTGGTTCGGCCGCTCGTCGCGTCCCGCCAACCATGCGCTGACCCAGCACTTCGCCCAGGCCCTCGAAAAACGCGGCCTGATCGAGGCCCGCATTTCGAAACAGGTCTATTCGGTCGATGATGGCCGATTCCTGCCGGACCGCTATGTGGAGGGCACCTGCCCGACCTGCGGTTTTGAAAAGGCGCGCGGCGACCAGTGTGACAATTGCGGCCGGCTGCTGGATCCGGTCGACCTGATCAATCCGTACTCGGCCGTTTCCGGCAGCCGGAACATCGAGATCCGCGATACCGAGCACCTCTACCTTCTACAGGCCCAGATGCAGGACGAGATCCGCGCCTGGGTGAACCGCAAGGGCGAAAACTGGCCCCAGCTCGCGGTCTCCATCGCCAACAAGTGGCTGGATGAAGGCCTCATCGCCCGCTCGATCACCCGCGACCTCAGCTGGGGCGTGAAGGTGACCGCCGCGGACGGCGCCCCGCGTCCGGGCTTCGAGGACAAGGTGTTCTATGTCTGGTTCGATGCGCCCATCGGCTACATTTCCGCGACGCAGGAATGGGCCGAAGCCAACGGCAAGGACTGGAAAGCGCTCTGGCATACCGACAAGGGCGCGGACCAGACTGAATACGTTCAGTTCATGGGCAAGGACAACGTCGCCTTCCATACCGTTAGTTTTCCGGTGACGCTGCTCGGCTCCGGCGAGCCCTGGAAGACGGTCGACAAGCTGAAGGCCTTCAACTGGGTCACCTGGTACGGCGGCAAGTTCTCGACCTCGAACAAGCGCGGCGTGTTCATGGACCAGGCGCTGGATCTTCTGCCCTCGGACTATTGGCGCTGGTATCTGATTGCCAATGCGCCGGAAGGCTCCGACGCCGCCTTCACCTGGGAAGGCTTCCAGAGCGCGGTGAACTCCGACCTGGCCAACGTGCTCGGCAACTTCGTCAACCGGATCACCAAGTATTGCGCCGCGAAGTTTGACGGAAAGGTTCCGGATGCCGGCGAACCCGGCGAGGCGGAAGCCTGGATGGCGAATGAACTCGCGACGCGGCTCAAGACGCTGGACGAACATTATGAAGCCATGGAGTTCCGCAAGGCGGCCGCCGAGACGCGCGCGATCTGGGCTGCAGGCAACGAATACCTGACGAAGGCCGAGCCCTGGGTGAAGTACAAGTCAGATGTGGACGGTGCCGCCGTAGGCGTGCGCGCCGGGATCAACCTCGCGGCCATCTTTGCCATCATCGCGCAGCCGATCCTTCCGGATGCGGCGAAGAAGGTACTTGATGCGCTCGGTATTCCGGAGGGCAATCGTCGCTGGCCGGACTGGAAGGATACTTCGTTGCTGGACGCCATTCCGCGCGGCGCGCCGATTGTGCCCCCGGACGTGCTGTTCCAGAAGATCGAGGACACGCAAGTGGCGGAGTGGACCGAGCGCTTCGGCGGCGGAAAGGCGTAGCCTTCGGACCGGCCGCGTCAGGCCGTCGTTTCGAACGGATACGTTTCGGTAGTGACGCTCGCCTGCGCCGCAGCGATGTAGCGGGGCCCGGCGGCCCGCTCTGGCGCGAAATGCGCATCCAGCCGCGCAACCTGATCCGCCGTCAGATGAATGCGCGCCGCGTCGTGATTCTCGCCCAGATGCGCCAGGCTGGTCGTGCCGGGAATCGGAATGATGTGTTCGCCCTTGGCGAGCGTCCAGGCGAGCGCGAGCTGCGCGACCGAACATTCCGCTTCCCGCGCGATGACGCGCGCTTCATCCAGCAGCAACAGGTTCTGCGGATAGAAACCCGGCCCGAAGCGGGGGAACAGGCTGCGGCGCATGTCGGTTTCGTGAAACCGGGCGGGGTCAGCGGGTGGATCGGCGAGGAAGCCGCGCCCGACCGGCGAGAACGCCACCAGCGCCGTACCAAGTTCGGCGCAAGCCTCGAGTACGGCAATCTCCGGATTTCGGACCCAGAGCGAGTATTCCGATTGCAGGGCCGCCACCGGATGAACGGCATGTGCCCGTCGCAATTGGTCCTCGCCCATCTCGGACAGGCCGATGAAGCGGATCTTTCCCGCCGCGACGAGATCGGCCAGCGCGCCGGCAGAATCTTCAATCGGCACCTTGGGGTCAGGCCGGTGAAGGTAGTACAGGTCGATCACGTCCGTACGCAGACGTTTCAGGCTGGCGTCACACGCAGCCTTGATCGCTTCAGGGCGGCCATCCAGAATGCGCGCACCATCGCGGAAGCCGAGAACGCACTTGCTGGCGAGGAAGTAGTCCTTGCGACGCTGCCCCAAGGCCTCGCCGATCAGTTCCTCGCTCCGGCCGAGGCCGTAGATCGTCGCGGTGTCCAGGAAATCGCACCCGAGATCGAGCGCACGTACCAGCAGCGCCTTCGCGTCCGCCTCGTTGAGCGGCGGGCCATAGGCATGTGTAATGTTCATGCAGCCAAGGCCAACCGGATGAACCGTCCGATCGCCGATGCGTCGCCTACTCACGGTCATCGCGTCAGGCTCTTGCGACAAAGCGTTGGCGAAGGTCGGCCTTCAGGATCTTTCCATTGGCGTTGCGCGGCAGCGGGTCGGTCTGGAACTGGATCTCGATGGGAACCTTGAACGCGGCGAGCATTCCGGCGACGTGGGTCCGCAACTCCGCTTCGCTGGCCGTCTTGCCAGGTTTCAGCTGCACGACGGCGCCGACTTCCTCGCCCAGCACCTTGTGCGGAATGCCAACCACGGCGGCGTCCATCACGGCGGGGTGATCGTAAAGCGCGTTCTCCACTTCGATACAGTAGATGTTCTCGCCCCCGCGGATCAGCATGTCTTTCGCGCGGTCCACCAGGAACAGGAAGCCCTCGTCATCGATGCGCGCAAGATCGCCGGTCACGACCCAGCCATTGCGGAAGGTTTCGGCCGTCGCCTCGGGACGGTTCCAGTACAGCCGGCAGTTCATTGGCCCCTTGCACCAGAGTTCGCCCACCTCTCCGGCCGGGACCGGGTTACCCTCCGGATCGCAGACCTTCAGCTCGACGGCCCCGGGCGGTGCACCTGCGCTGCTCGGGCGGTTCACATAGTCTTCGCCGATGTTCAGAGTCGCGGTCGCGCAGGTTTCGGTCATGCCCCAACCATTGCCCGGGGCGACATCCGGGAAACGCTTCTTGATGCTGGAGACGAGTTCGGGCGCCGATGGGGCGCCGCCATAGGAGATGACCTGGATCGACGAAAGGTCGTACTTGTCCCGGTCGGGATGCTCGAGCAGCTGCCAGGCAATGGCGGGTACGCCCCCGATCGACGTGATCCGCTCCGCCTCGATGATCGGCAGCGCCTGGCCCGCATCCCACTTGAACATCGAGACGATCTTGTCGCCCCGGATGGCCGACGGGATGAGGATCGCGAACGAGCCTGTGGCGTGGAAGAACGGAATCGAAAGCAGCGTGGCGCGCATCGCGTCCGGATCCGGCTCCGGCAACGCCTCGCCCTTGCGCAGGTACATGCGCGCCTGACAGGTCATCGAATTGAACATGTTCGAGATGACGGCACGGTGCGTCGCGAGGGCGCCCTTGGGTTTGCCGGTGGTGCCCGAGGTGAACATGATGGTTGCGTCGTCTTCCGGTCCGAGATCAACGGCCAGCGGCCCCGGATCGGGCAGCTCCGCCCAGTCGTTCGGCTGGCCGACGATGGCTTCCAGCGAAGAAACGCGTGGATCGGCGATCTCGTCGGTCGGATCGCGCGCGATCAGGATATGCTTCAGGTCCGGCAGGCGCTCCAGATGGCCGCGAATGCGCTCATAGATCTGTCCGTCCACGATGGCGGCTTTGACGCCCGCGAAGGACAGGCCGTATTCGAGCTCTTCAGCGGTCCACCAGGAGTTCATCGGCGTGGCAATCGCGCCAAGGCTGAGCGCTGCGAAGAAGCCGAGCGGCCATTGCGGATAGTTGCGCATGATGATGGCGACGCGGTCGCCTTTGCCGATGCCGTACTCCGTCTTCAGGCGGTGGGCCAGCGTGCGCACGGCGAGCTGCAAGGCGCCGAACGTCACCCGCTCATTCTCGTAAACGAGATAGGTGCGCCCCGGAAACTGCACGGCGGCGGCGTCAATGATTGATGGAATGGTGGGCGGCGCGTTCGAATAGACCTTCATCGGCACGCCGCGAATGACGGCGTCTTCGAGAGCCAGCGGCGAGCCCGGCCCGGCAAGGGCTGCGTTTGCCTGCGCGATCGACATCGCGGGCCAGTTCGGGATTGTACCTTCGGCCATCGACTTTTCCTCCAGTCTGAATTTGCCCCCACAAACCATGTCTGCCCTCCGGATTGAAGGGGTTGCGGCGCAAATTGACAGCAAAGGCGACGGGAAGTGGCGCCCCGCAGATACAAGTTCGCCGCCGGGCCAAGATCGTTCAGACGACCCGGACCCGGCGGCGGTTGATGTTCAGCGGCGCAGCGGATTACTTGCCGAAATCGCAGAAGCGCAGATTGCGGGTCGTGCCATCCCGGTCGGCAACCGAATAGGCGCGGCCCGTCAGGTTCGAATCGTCGCACAGGTATCCGATCTGGTACATGGCGAGCAGTTCCTCGTTGCCCGGCAGGATGTCGTTGGCGACCATGACGTCGATGGCTTCCTGGTGGCGGCCGAGATTGAACAGGGCGGCGAATTCCTGCGAGCGGGTGGTGTCCACCGACTCCAGCGTTGCGACGTAGCCCGCAACCTTGGCCGTGGCGCCGGGCAATGCGGCAGCGGACTGTTTCGCAGCGGGGGTGGTCGCGTAGCCTGCCAGGACTTCCTCGTAATACTCGACAGCGCCTTCGGCGTCATATCCCGTCGGCGAAGCGCTGAGCTGGCCGAGCTTGTAGAGCACATCGGCGGTCTGCTGCGGCGTCAGGCTGGTATCGCCGGCCAGCTGCATGAGGCGCTGAATGGCGGTGGGCGTATTGCCGGCGGCGACGAGCTCGTCAGCCGTCTGGAACCCGAGATCGAAGACGGACGGCACAACGACCGTTTCGGTCGCGCTGGAGCCGGAAGTGCTGGCGGCGTCCGGCGCAGATGCGCAGGCACCCAGAACAAGCGCAGAGGCAACGGCAAACAGGAGGGGACGAAGCATCGGTATTCTCCTTGTGAAAGTCAGGGATGCGCCGAATGGGGAGAGCGCACGACACTGCTTAGCTTGCCAAATTGCGCCGCAACAGGTCCGAACTGAGGTCAATGTGTGGCGCGCGGAACTCTAGGCGCTGGCAGCCCGTTCGATTGCCGACAGGTCACCCCGGCCGAGGGCCTCGATGGCCCGCGCCGCGATATGGCGCGCTGTCAGGCCGGCCGCATCATACATCGCGTCCGGCGTGTTCTGGTCCTGGAAAACGTCCGGAAGCGTCATCACGCGGATCCGGAGACCGCGGTCGAGGGCGCCGGTATTCGCGAGATGCTCGAGCACGAAACTGCCGAACCCGCCGGTCGCGCCTTCCTCGATCGTGATCAGCACTTCATGGTTTTTGGCAAGGCGCTCGACCAGGTCGGCGTCCAGCGGTTTGGCAAAGCGCGCATCGGCGACGGTCGCGCTGAGGCCCTGGGCCGATAACAGATGCGCTGCCTTCAACGCTTCCTGCAAGCGGGTGCCATAGGACAGGATCGCGATGGTGGTCCCTTCGCGCACAATCCGGCCCTTGCCGATCTCAAGCGGCTTCAGGTCCGCGGGGATCTCGACGCCGACGCCTTCGCCGCGCGGGTAGCGGAATGAACTTGGCCGGTCGTCGATTTCGAGCGCGGTCTTCACCATCCGGGCCAGGTCCGCCTCGTCGGCGGCGGCCATGCAGATGAAGCCCGGCAAGGCGCCGAGATATCCGATGTCGAAACTGCCGGCGTGGGTTGCGCCGTCCGCGCCGACGAGGCCCGCGCGGTCCAGTGCAAAGCGGACGGGAAGTCGCTGGATCGCCACATCATGGACCACCTGATCATACCCGCGCTGCAGGAAGGTCGAATAGATCGCGCAGAAGGGCTTCATGCCATCGGCGGCGAGTCCAGCCGCAAAGGTCACGGCGTGCTGTTCGGCAATCCCGACATCGAAATGCCGATCCGGAAACTTCGCGCCAAAGATGTCCGTGGACGTACCAGAGGGCATGGCAGCGGTGATGGCGCAGATCTTGTCATCCGTTTCACCGAGCTTCGCCAGCGTCTGTCCAAAGACCTTCTGGTAGGAGGGCGGGCCGCCCGCCCCTTTCGCCTGTTCGCCGGTGACAACGGAGAATTTGGAAACGCCGTGATACTTGTCCGCCGAGTTCTCGGCCGGCGCATAGCCTTTGCCCTTCTGCGTCACGACGTGTAGCAGCACCGGGCCGCCTTGAATGTCGCGCACGTTCTCGAGGATCGGGATCAGGGTGTCGAGGTCATGGCCGTCGATCGGCCCGACATAATAGAAGCCGAGTTCCTCGAACATCGTGCCGCCCATTGCGAAGCCGCGCAGGTATTCTTCAGCGCGGCGGGCGGGCGACTCGAGTCCCATCGGCGCCACCACCTTCTTGGCGAAGCGGCGCAGGCCCCGGTAGGGTCGCGAGGAGACGAGCCGGGAAAAGTAATTGCTCATCGCACCGACCGGCGGCGCAATCGACATGTCGTTGTCGTTCAGGATCACGATCAGCCGGGACTTGTCGGCGCCGGCATTGTTCATGGCTTCATACGCCATGCCTGCCGACATCGACCCGTCGCCGATGACGCAGATCACATTGTTTTTGGCGCCTTGAAGATCCCGGGCCTTGGCAAAGCCGAGTCCGGCTGAAATCGAGGTGGCGGCATGAGCGGCGCCGAAGGGGTCGTACTTACTTTCGGAGCGTTTGGTGAAACCCGACAGGCCATCCCCTTGGCGCAGCGTGCGCATCCGGTCGCGCCGCCCGGTCAGGATCTTGTGCGGATAGCACTGGTGGCCCACGTCCCAGACCAGCTTGTCGTCCGGCGTGTTGAAGACCGAATGGATCGCGACCGTCAGCTCCACCACGCCCAGACCCGAGCCAAGATGGCCGCCGGTGACAGCGACGACATCGATGACTTCGTCCCGGACTTCCTGGGCGATCTGTTTGATTTCAGCGCGTGAGCGCCCCTTCAGATCGGACGGGGAGTGGATCGAGTCGAGCAGCCGGTTCGGGCGTGTTTCAGTCATCTCGCCTTGTCTTTTCTTGTCGCAAACGCAGCCAATTCAACGTGGCCGGTTCAACACATAATCCACGGAATGCAGCAGGATAACGGCCTTGTCACGAAAAATTGCCAGATGTTCCTTGGCTTGGTCGGCCAGCAGACGGACCCTTTGACGGGCGCCATCGACCCCCAGAAGAGTCACGAAATTGGCTTTTCCGGCCGCGCGATCGGTCCGCAGCGGCTTGCCGGCGACGGATTCGTCACCCTCCGCATCGAGGATGTCGTCGGCAATCTGGTAGGCGAGGCCGAGATCGTTCGAGAAGCCGGCGAGCGCATTGCGCTCCCCTTCCCGGGCATGGCCGATGATCGCCGCCGCTTCGGTGGCATAGGAAATCAGCGCGCCGGTCTTCAGGCGTTGCATCCGGGTGATGGTGTTGAGATCGCGCGGACTGTCGAGCTCGAGCATGTCGATCATCTGGCCGCCGACCATCCCCCGCGCGCCGGAGGCGTCCGCCAGCCGCTCGATCAGCAGCACGCGAATGGCGGGATCGTCATGGGTTTCGTTCGACGCAAGGATCTTGAAGGCGAGCGTCAACAAAGCGTCCCCCGCGAGCACGGCGGTCGCTTCATCGAACGCCTTGTGAACCGTAGGCTGTCCTCGACGGAAATCGTCGTCGTCCATGCACGGCAGGTCATCATGGACCAACGAATAGCAATGGATGCATTCAAGCGCCGCCGCTGTGCGCAGCAGGCTCTTTTCAGACGCCCCGAACATGGCGCCCGTTTCGAGCACGAAGAAGGGCCGCATCCGCTTGCCGTTGGCCAGCGCCGCATGCCGCATCGCCCGCATCAAATTGGCTTCAGGCCCGCTGGCGGGAGGGATCAGTTGATCCAGCGCAACCGTCACGCGGTCTGCCACTTCCTTCAGCCGCTGTTCGAAATCCGTCACGTCCCCCATCGGCTGCCGGATTCCTAGTCGAACGCTGCAGGTTCGGTCGCGGGGCCATTTGCGCCCTGCACGATCTGCTCGACCTTCAGTTCTGCGGATTTGAGGCGCGTTTCGCAATGCGCTTTCAGCGCCGCGCCCCGCTCGTAGATCGCGATGGATTTCTCAAGCTCGACGTCGCCGGCTTCAAGCTGCCGGACGATCACTTCGAGCTCAGCCAGCGCTTCCTCGAAGGTCATCTTGTCGACGGGTTTGGTTTTTGTCTCAGCCATTTCGGGCAGTTTCCTCACGTCCTCTCCGGCATGTCTAGAACCCAGATCAAGGAGCGACAACCGAAATACGGGTCTGAGCGCGGTTTATCCCCCGCGATACTCATAGATCCGATAGCTCCAGTACCGGTCGCCGCCATCCTTGACGCAGACCCAGCCGAGACGGCGCAGCTCAGGCCGCAGCATCCGGTTGAACCAGCCATGGGCGGCCAGGTAGACCTTGCCCTGCATCGACGCTTCATGCAGGCGGAGCGCTGCGATCTTGGCGCGCAGGCGCGCTTCCCGGGAAGTCTCGCCGCCCAAGCTGTGGCCGCCAAGCCAGGCGGTGCGGGCGAGCACGTTCCAGGTCTTGGGAAGCACGCGCAATCCGTGCAGGGTCGGCGGCGGCAGGGTCGCTTCGTTGAAGACCGGGTCATGGTCCGCAGGCCGGTGCGGCAAGGCC
>JBGSOU010000119.1:0-16346 GCA_041739025.1 Hyphomonas sp. | reverse complement strand
TCGGCAAAGCCCGTGCCGCGCCAGGCCACTCAGGCGCGGGCGGCGGTGATCGTGAAGGCGTCGGCCCCGGCCGAGCCGGTCGCGGAAGTTCCGCAGGCTGTTATTCCGGCCGCGAGGATCGATGAAGCCGTCCTCCCGCTTGTACCGGCGGCCTACTCCCTATCTCAAGAGTTGAATCCAATTGCGCAGGACGCGTTTCAGCCGTTCTCTTGGACCAACTACGAAATGCTGCGCGTCACCAAGCTGGCATCTGCCGGTTACTAGCTGACGCGCCGAATAGTGAACGGCGCCATTTGCGCCGATCTTGCCGGAACCCCGGGGACAAAAAGGGGTGCTGGTTATCTTTGGGGGTCTGACCAGTTCGGCGGGCCAGGACGCAGTACGGGAGAAGTAAAACATGCGCATCAAACTCATGGCCGGGGCGGCACTGGCCCTTGTGATGTCGAGTCCGGCTTTCGCCAACTCGTCGAACGTCACGCAGACAAATTCGGCCCATTCGGCCACGGTGATCCAGACGGGCGGCAGCGCCGGTTCGTCGGACATCACCCAGACGGGTAACACGAACGACGCCGATGTGACCCAGTCGGACGGCGGGCTTTCGGCGCTCGGCTCTGTTCAGAACTCGAGCGACATCAACCAGAACGGCAATCTGAACGATGCCGACGTGACCCAGATCAACACGGGCGGCGGCGCGGCGGCCTTGAACACCTCGGCCATCCTCCAGACCGGCGACAACGCTTCGGCGCTGGTCTACCAGGACGGCACCGGCAACATTTCGGATATTGACCAGGACGCGGCCGGCGTCGAAACGACGACCGTCAAGCAGAGCGGCGCAGACAACGAGGCCTATGTCGACCAGTATGGCACCGGCGGCACGATCACCATCGATCAGGGTTTCACCGCCGGCACGTCGACCAACGCCTATGCCAACGTCCTGCATGATGGCATCGACGGCACGGTTTCGGTTCTCCAGTCCGGAAACGACCAGTGGGCGATGCTGACCCATGGCGGCGTCGACAACATTGCGGACGTGACCCAGTCGGGCGATGCGAACACCGCCACGGTGCTGCAGTCCGGCATTGGTTCGCTTGTGCAGATCAACCAGATCGGCATTGTTACCGGTTCGTCCGTGTACGTTGAGCAGACCGGTTCCAACTCGGCATTCTACGGCGTCCAGACCGGTTCGGGCAACGCGATCGGCACCTCGGCTGCATTCCTGCAGTCGGCGGACGGTTCGACGGCCTCCATCGACCAGAACGGTTCGGGCAACACGGTCGTGGGATCCCAGGCGGGCGGTCTCTTGAACAAAATGTTCATCGACCAGGACGATGTGGACCAGTATGTTTCGGCGACCCAGTCCGGTTCGGGCAATAAAATGGACTCGACCCAGAGCGGCGACCTGAACGAGGCCGTGTTCGATCAATCGGGCACCTCGAACGACATTCTGCTCGTCCAGGCCGGCACAGCCAACCTCGCCGAGATCATCCAGAGCGGCGACGACAACCAACTGGACGTCGACCAGCTCGGCGCGGACAATGAAGTGAAGATCACCCAGACCGGTGACAGCGACATCATCGACGTGGCTCAGGCCACGGCCGGCGCCTACGCTGAAATCAACCAGTCGGGTGGAACGGGCAACGAAGCGTATGTGACCCAGGGCTCGCTCGACGCGGTCTCGTACATCTCGCAGACGGGTTCGAACAACTACGCTTCCATCATCCAGTAATCAGGGCCAGCAGGCCCCCCCAGGGAGGGGATCATGAAAAGATACCTCATTCTCGCCGCTTCGCTTTCGGTTCTCGGTTTCGCCTCGGCTCAGGCCCAGGTGTTTCCGTCGCCCACGCACGACAACTCGGCCTCGATTACCCAGACGGGCAATCTGAACGACGCGCGGATCAATCAGGCGGTGAACAACATCTACAATGGTCAAGGCAATGCCGAGATCATCCAGTCCAACAGCCGCGGCATCGCGACGATCACGCAGACCAATGCGACCAGCGCAGTGGCCGGCGGTTTCGACAACACGGCCAGCATTGATCAGAGGCGTAACCGCGATACGGCGACGATCGACCAGATCCACGACTATGCGTCGACCCGCGACAACCGGGCGACGATTCTGCAAGTTGCGGCGAATGCCAACGCAACGATCCAGCAGCGGGGCGACAAGAACACCGCCGCAATCCGTCAGGTCGCCGGGTCTGTCACGCCGACAGCCAGCATCCAGCAGAACGGCCTTTCGAACACTGCGAACGTTCGCCAGGAAGGCGTCAACAGTCTCGTGACGGTTCGTCAGGGAACCTATTCCGACCAGGTCGGCCTGTCGCAGGATACGACGGGCAGCCGGGTTGATGTCCTGAGCCAGGGCCTGAATGCAGACATCTTTGTCTCGCAGGTGGGCTTCACGCACACGGCGGACATCACGGAAGACGGCGCCAACGGCACCATCACGGTCTCGATGGACGGCGCCCGCAACGATGTGCTCGTGACGCAGAACTCGACCGACGGCATCATTGACATCGTTTCGACGGGCACGAGTGCCCGGAACGACGTGACAGTGACCCAGGAGCTCACCGATGCCGGCAGCACTGCGCGTGTGACCCAGTCGGGCACCTTCGGCACGGCTGTCATCACGCAGCTGGATAACCAGGCTGGCGGCGGCGGCAACCTGGCCGAAGTCACCCAAACCGGTGTCGGCGTGGCCCTCGCAGACATCCTGTCGACGATCACCCAGAATGGCGGCCTGAACGAAGCCTTCGTGACGCAGGCCGGCGACTATGCCCAGTCTGGCATCCTGCAGACGGGTGTCGGTCACACGGCAACCGTCTCGCAGTAGGTGACTGTGATGAAGCCTCGTCGCTTCATTCTATCGGGGGCGGCCTTCGTGGCCGCCCTCATGCTTGCCGGGCCCGCGCTTGCGCAAGGCTCCAGCGAGGACTCATTGCTCGGCAGCCTCGATCTCAAGCCGCAGCTCGGCGAAACCAGTCTCTTTTCTGGCGCCGATGACGAACCGGAAGATCACGGCCCCGACGATCAGGGCAGCTTTGCCCTCATCCGCCAATCCGGCTCCGGCAACCTGGCCGCGTTGAACCAGGGCGGGCAGGGCCATGGTGCCTACGCCGTCGTGGCGCAGTACGGCGAAGACAATTTGGTTCAACTGGATCAGTGCGCCTGCGGAAATGTCGCCGCCGTCGTCCAGGACGGAAACGCAAACCTTTCCGATATTACCCAGTCGGGCGCGGGCAACGTGTTCGTCCATTTCCAGTACGGGGACGCGCTGGCCCTTTCGGTGACGCAGTATGGCGGCGCGCAGGTCGTCGTCACCCAGACCGGACCCTGACATGCACCCGGCCCGATCCCTCCGCATCCTGTCGCTGGCGCTCGGCCTGTCCACATTGGTTAATGGCGCGGCTTCCGCTGATGCAGACCGGTCGGCCAGCATCCGCCAGGTCACGAACTCCGAAACCTTGGCTGAACGCTCCAGCGCCGCCTTCGAACAGATTGCCTCGGTCGCTGCCGGGCGCAGCAGTGTCTCGCAGATCGACCCGCTCGCCGCCGCAATGGAGACCTCCGACAGCGGTGATCTCGGGGCGGACCGCGCGCCGGACGCCTCCGCCAGCTGTGTTCTGACGCCGGAGCAGCAATCGATCGTCACCAGCCTCGAATCACAGGGCAAGTTGCCTGCCGGGGACTGCGAACTTGTCGCCTGGTTTTCCGAGCCCGGCGACAAATCGGAAGCCGAGGATCGCCGCGCCTTGGCCGGGTCCGTGGCCGCGGCTGCGCCGGACCTTCTGGGCCGGGAGGCTGAGGCGGGTCAGCTGGCCAGGGAAGCGGAAGAACTGGCCCGGGCCGAGGCCATGGCCACCGCCATTGCGGTCACCATTTTTGCGCCGCCGCCGGGCGAGTAGCCGCCGGTCTGGAAACCATTTGTGAACCATGCGGCCTCACATGATGCCGGTTTCGGGTGTATGCCCGTCTTGCCGTTGTCCAGAGGAAGTTTAGCGCATGTCTGCCGCTGCCACCGCCCCGATTGCCCGTATCATCGCCCGCGAACTGAATGTCGGGGAGCATCAGGTCGGCGCCGCCATCGACCTGATCGGCGAGGGGGCCACGGTGCCGTTCATCGCGCGCTATCGCAAGGAGCGCACGGGCGGTCTCGATGACACCCAGCTGCGCCATCTCGCCGTCCGGCTGACCTACCTGACCGACCTGCATGCCCGCCGCGAAACGGTGCTGAAGTCCATTCGCGAGCAGGGCAAGCTGACCCCCGCACTGGAAAAGCAGATCTATGCGGCCGAAACCAAGGTCGCGCTCGAGGATCTCTATGCGCCGTTCAAGCCGAAGCGGCGCACCAAGGCGACCATCGCCCGCGAAGCCGGCCTTGCGCCGCTCGCCGAACAGCTCCTCGCCAATCCCAATCTCACCCCCGCCGAGATTGCGGCAAAGTTCGTGTCGAAGAAAACCGGCATCACGTCGCCGGAGGACGCGCTCGAAGGCGCCCGTCACATCATCGTCGAGACCCTCTCCGAAACGCCGGAAATCGTTGGCGCGGTGCGCGAGAAGATGTGGACCGAGGGCAAGGTGAAATCCACCGTTGCCAAGGGCAAGGCGGAGGAGGGCGCCAAGTTCTCCGACTATTTCGAGTTCGACCAGCCGATCGAGCAATTGCCATCGCACCGCCTGCTCGCGCTGTTGCGCGGCGAGAAGGAAGGTGTCCTGAAACTGAACCTCGATATTCCGCATACGAAGGATCGTCCGCATCCGGCGGTGGCGGTCGTCATGTCGAAGGCGGGGCTCGCGCGCAAAGGCCGCGCGGCGGACCAGTGGCTCGCCAAAACGGCAGAAGCGGCCTGGAAGTCGCGTCTTGCGCCGGCCTGCACGAATGATCTCTTTGCCCGGGTCAAGGAACGCGCGGACGGCGAAGCGATCCGCGTCTTCTCGACCAACATGAAATCGCTGCTTCTGGCCGCGCCCGCCGGTCCGAAAACCGTGATCGGCATCGACCCCGGCATCCGCACGGGCTGCAAGGTTGCGGTCGTGGATGCGACCGGCAAGCTTCTGGAAACCGCCACGGTCTATCCGCATGAGCCGAAGCGCGACTGGGCCGGCGCGCTCACCACGCTGGCGCGCCTGGCGAAGAAGCACAAGGCCGAACTGGTCAGCGTCGGCAACGGAACGGCCAGCCGCGAAACCGACAAGCTCGTCGCCGAACTTTCCGCCAAGATGCCGGAACTCGGCCTCACCCGCGTGATGGTTTCCGAAGCCGGCGCCTCGGTCTATTCGGCCTCGGAATTGGCCGCGAAGGAGTTCCCGGATCTCGACGTGTCGCTGCGCGGCGCGGTGTCCATCGCCCGCCGCCTGCAGGATCCGCTGGCCGAGCTCGTGAAGATCGAGCCGAAAGCCATCGGCGTTGGTCAATACCAGCACGATGTCGACCAGTCGGCCCTCTCGAACTCGCTGGACGCCGTGGTCGAAGATTGTGTGAACGCGGTGGGTGTGGACGTGAACACGGCCTCGGCGCCGCTCCTGTCGCGCGTGTCGGGTCTCAACGAAACCCTCGCCTCGAACATCGTCGCCTTTCGCAACGAGAACGGCGCCTTCAAGTCTCGCGCCGCGCTGAAGAAGGTGCCGCGCATGGGCCCCAAGGCATACGAACAGTCAGCCGGATTCCTGCGCATCCGCGAAGCGAAGAACCCGCTTGATGCATCGGCGGTGCATCCGGAAGCCTATGAGGTGGTGGAGCGCATTTCGGAGAAGACCGGGCGCGAACTGAAAAGCCTGATCGGAGACAAGGCCTTCCTGTCGAAACTCAAGGCGCGCGACTTTGCCGACGCCCGTTTCGGCGAGCCGACCGTCAAGGACATCCTGAAAGAATTGGAAAAGCCGGGCCGTGATCCGCGTCCGGAGTTCAAGACGGCCACCTTCAAGGACGGCGTCGAGACCATGTCGGACCTCAAGCCCGGCATGATGCTCGAAGGCGTGGTCACCAACGTCACGGCGTTCGGCGCCTTTGTCGATATCGGCGTCCACCAGGACGGGCTCGTGCACATCTCGGAATTGTCCGACACGTTCGTGAAGGATCCGCATACGGTGGTTCGCGCGGGTCAGGTCGTGAAGGTCCGCGTCAAGGAAGTCGATGCCGCCCGCAAGCGGATCGCGCTCAGCATGAAGTCCGAAACGGCGGCGGAGCCACGCGGCTATGCCGGCGGCCGGCGTTAGCGCTTGAAGGCGCGTGCGTCGAACGTGTCCGAGCATTGGCGCGTGGCGTCGTGGGCGGCGCGGTAGCTCAGGCAGTAGAATTTTGCCCTTGCGCCATTCTTGAAAGTTGGCCGTCCGTGCCAGTCATACTGGTCCGGCGTCCCGCTCCAGAGATGCACCATCAGGCGTCCCGGCGTCTGGGGAATCGGAAAATCCTCGGGCGTGGCGGTATGGACCAGCCGGTCGTCCACATACCAGCGGATGGCGTCCGGTTCCCATTCGAACGCGTAGAGGTGAACCTCCTGGCTGGCATCGAAGCCGAGCGGGATGTAGATTGATCCATGGGCGCGCCCGTCCGTGAAATAGTTGGCGTGCAGCCGCGTCAGGTCCTTGCCCAGGAATTCGATGTCGATCTCGTCATGCGGATCGCCAAATTGCTGGTGCGTATGGGTGAACATGGCCGACACGGTGCCGGAGCCGGGCGCCGCCTGCATCACCACTTCGTAACGTCCGAAATGATGAAATCCGGTGTGCTGGTATTCTGCCCCGGCGACCGTCTTGTAGGCCGTTCTCTTCCGGCGCACTTCAAGTTCGATCCGGTCCGGCAGGAAATGGATCAGCTCGGCCTTCCAGGCCGGGTGCGGTGAATTCGGGTAGTAGAAATCGGATGTGTACCATCCGCTCTCATCCGGCTTTCCGCCGAACCATTTGAGGAACGAGGGCACCACAACCCGCGGCCGCGCCGCGGGGGGGACAGCTGAAACCGTCACCGCCGGAGCCGCGTCCTCGGAGGCGGGCTCAGGCGGCGGGGAGATGAAGGTGGCGAGCGCCGCGAGGACGCCGAGCGCGATCAGACCGAATCCGGCACTGCGCCAGACGCCATACGTCTTGAACTGGCCGGTTGATGTCATGCGCGCGGTCTCTGCGGGGGCGGGTGGCGGCGCGATGGGGGGCCTGAACGCTCCGGGTCAGGTCTCCCGGCAGTCTCCTCGGCCTCAGCCTATTTCGCGCCGGTCGACATCAGAACGGCGGGAACCGTTTTCACGATGATCCATACATCACCCCAGAACGTGCGGGTCTTGACGTATTTCTTGTCCATTTCGATCCGCTCGGCATAGGTCGTGTTGCTGCGGCCGCTGGTCTGCCACAGGCCGGTCAGGCCAGGGCGGACGCTGCAATAGTGGACGAAGTCCTCGCCATATTTCGGGCGCTCATAGAGCGGGATCGGGCGGGGGCCGACGATCGACATGTCACCGCGGATGATGTTGACCAGCTGCGGCAGCTCGTCGATCGAGGTGGCGCGGATGAACTTGCCCAGCGGCGTGATGCGCGGGTCATTGGTCAGTTTTTGCGTCAGGTCCCATTCGCGGCGCGCTTCCGGGTTGCTGTCGAGGACGGCCTGCAGCTTTTCAGCTGCATTCGGCACCATCGAGCGCAGTTTGAGGCATTGGAAGGTTTCACCGTTCAGGCCCCAGCGCGGCTGCGAATAGAGCGCTTTCTGGCCATCCTGAAGGCGGATTGCGAGGCCGACGATGAGCAGCAGCGGCGCAAGGAACAGGAGCCCGAGGGACGCGGCGACAATGTCGAACAGGCGTTTCGCGCTGAAGTCACCGCCCTCCGGCGCGCCTTCGAGCTCGTGATCCGTATACGTGTCGTTTGCCAGACCCGTGGTCTGATCGCCGAACCGGAATTCCATTGAGGTTCCCCTATGAGTCTACTCTACCAAGTTTCAGGAACCCGCTCCGAAAGCCGCCCCCACGGCGACAGTTAAAGCGTTTCCCTTGTCCTGATCTTGGTATTTGCAATTCGTATACCACTGCTGCGCCTGCGAATTAAGGGGAAATTAGAATTTTCGTCTGTTGAGAGAAGTATTCGCTAAATATTCCAGCACTGCGATACCCACGGCGCCGCTGATGTGTCCAGTTACGGGAATCCGGGGGGCGAGACGGCATGTCGCAGCCTCAAACCGGCCCGAAAGCGGGGATTTCGCTGCCAAAGAAAAAGGCGCCGCAGCATGTGCCGCAGCGCCTCCTTCAAACTTGAAGGTGAACGGCTGTTCAGAAAATCCGTTCGCCGATCCGCAGCGTATCGCCCGGCTTCACGACGGTGCCCGGCGTGAGGTCGTAGGCAATTTCGCGGTCGGAATCGATGCTCTTGATGTGCACGACTTTCTTGTTCGCCCGGTAAGTGAACCCGCCCGCGGCGGCCACAGCGTTCTGCACGGTGAGGCCGTTTGTGTAGGGATACTCGCCGGGCTGGCCGACTTCGCCCAGAATGTAGAACGGGCGGTAGTTGATCACTTCGACGCTGACGCGCGGGTCAAGGATGTAGCCATTGGCGAGGGTCGCCGTGATCGACTGTTCGAGCAGGGCGGTCGACAGCCCGAGCGCTTTCTGCTGGCCGATGAGCGGCAGCGAGATGGAGCCGCTGCCGTCGACTTCGAATTCGCCCGAAAGGTCCGGATGGCCGAAAACGGTGATGCGGAGCCGGTCGGCCGAGCCGAGCGCATAGGCCGTGGCGACCTGGGTCTGGGCATCGACGGATGCGGCCTCCCGGGCGCCGGCGGTGCCGCCGGTCGTGCCGCAGGCGGCCAGCGCCATCATCAGGGCGGACAGGATGAAGAGGTAAAAAGGACGAAGCGCGATCATGGCTGCGGTATTCTCCCAGGGGGCTTTGGCAACATCGCCGGATCCGGCGACGATTGGTGGATTCAGGTACTCAGGAAAGCAACATCTGTGCCGAACAGGCGCGCTGCCGTCAGTTTGCCCGTCAGGAAAGCGCCGGTATCGAGGCCGATGCGGCGCTCGTCATAGTGAACGGTGTCCATCGGCGTGTGTCCATGCACCACCATCTGGGCGAACGGCGCGGCATCATCGAGGAATTCCTCGCGGATCCACAGCATGTCGCGCATCGTCTGCTCTTCCAGCTCGACCCCCGGGCGAAGGCCCGCGTGCACGAACAGGTAGTCTCCCGCGACGTGGTAGGGCTTCAGCGACTGGAAGAAGGCAAGGTGCTCGGCCGGCAGTTTGACCTGGAACTCGTTCCAGACTTTGGTCCAGGCATTGCGGGCGGCCTGCATTTCCTCATGGGAGTTCAGGCTGGCGCGCTGGTTGGGGGGCTGCAGGCCATAGGAGTACAGCGTCTCGGCGCCGCCATAGCGGGCCCACTGGCTGCCGAATGACGCCTCGCGCAGGAAGCGCAGCAGCGCCTCTTCATGGTTGCCCATCAGGTAGACGGGGTCGAACTGGTCGGCCGCGCCGCTGGTGAAGTAGTTGATGACGTCGCGCGATTGCAGGCCCCGGTCGATATAGTCGCCGAGGTAGACGATCTGCGCCTTCACGCCGGCCGGAAGGGTGGCGGCGTCCTCCGCAATCAGCTGCACCAGCCGCTCAAGCAGGTCCCGCCGCCCGTGAATGTCGCCGATGGCATAGAGGCACAGGCCTTCGGGCGCCATCGCCTTGCGGGCAACGGGCGCCGGGGCTGCGGGCTGGGCATCTGCGGCGTCGCCGTCATGGTCATTGGCCGGCCAGCGGCGCAGCTGTTGTTCAATGCGCGCGCGCAAGGCGTTCGCAGACCGGCCGATGATCTTCAGCCTGTCTCGAAGGGCAGCTTGAACTCCCAGTCTAGGATTGGCCATGTTGAACGTCCCGTCCGGCGAGTACTTTACAAAATCTCTGCTCGAAAACCAAGATTTACCGAGCATTCACGTGTTTTTTCGGGGTTAAGGCCTCCCTAAGGAAACCCGCCGCCCAGCTCATATGCATGGTTCCTGCCGCAACACCGGCCAAAAGGCCGCAGGCCGATTTGTGCTTCCAGGTCACAAGCATCGAGGCAAGCGCCAGGATGGACACATACCCCAAAGGCAGCAGGAGCGCAGCGGGAAACACCAGAGAGGCTAGTAGTCCCGCCAAACATCCCGCCATCGCGATGATGGGCACGGTCTGGCGGATCTTCAGACGGGAACCGTGCTTTCGCACATTCCGCGCGCGGCCCATGCCGTAACCATAATACTGTTTGGCGAGCCGCGAGACGCTGCCGCGCGGAATATAACGGATCCGGATACCTGCATCGAGGTAAACGCGCCCGCCGGCCTTGCCGAGGCGGACGTCATACTCGGCGTCTTCGTTATGGGAGAACGTCTCGTCATAGCCGCCGATCCGGCGATACCAGGCCAGGTCAAAGCCGGCATGGTGACCGTGATCGACCCAGCCCGAGGCTTTTCCGCCGCGATGCGCGGCCCCGCCGGATCCCAGCGGGGTATCGACGATCCAGGCATTGCCCTTCTCGAAACAGGTCTCGCCTTCGGCATCCATCGGGATGACCAGGGAGGCTGCGCCGGTATCGGCCAGCGACTGGGCGACATCCAGGATGAAATTTTCAGGGTAAATGGAGTGGGCGTCGCAGCGCACCAGGATGTGCGCGGCGTCGGACGCAAACGTGCTCGCGGCCAGGTTCAGCGCGGCCGATTGCAGGCGTTTCGGGTTGTTCAACACGCCCAGATTGGGAAACTCGGCCTTCAGCCGCACGACGATGGCCACCGTGTCATCGGTGCTGCCCCCATCGGCCACCAGCAGCGGCACGCGCCGCAGGTCGGGCGATCCGGACATCAGCGAGCGGATGCACGCCTCGATATGGCGCGCCTCGTTGAGGGCCGGGATCACCGCCAGGATTGTGGCCGGGTCCACCTTCGGCGAGGCGGCGGCGGGCAGGGGCGTTTCAGTGTCGGTCATGTCCAGCATCGATCTGCGGTCTCCGGGAATCCCGCTCGTTCAGCAAAATTTGTTCCAGAAGGCGATTTTGGCTCCGATCACCTGTCCTGGCAGGCGAATTCCCGGTTAACCCTAACATGGGCAAGCACCTACCCCTGCGGACGGGCTTGCCCGCTGCGGCGGACTCCATACTGTATGTCCAACTTAGATATAGGGAGAAGGCACATGATTGGTGTTGTTGCAAAACTGAAAATCCAGGACGGCAAGCAGGCCGAGTTCGAACAGGTCGCCAAGGACCTGATGGCCAAGGTCAAGGCCAACGAGCCGGGCTGCCTGACCTATCAGCTCTACAAGACCAAGGGCTCGGACACCGACTATATCTTCATGGAACAGTACGCGTCGGCGGAGGCCCTCAAGGCGCATGGCCAGACCGAGTATTTCAAGGCGGCCGGCCCGAAGCTCGGCGCCGTGCTCGGCGGCGCGCCTGAAATCGCTTACTACGACATCGTCGAATAGACGGAGCCACAGCCATGAACCTCTCGCTTTCCGCATCCGATCTGAAGTTCCAGTCCGAGGTGCGCGACTGGATCGCCGCCAATTTCGATGACGACCTGCGCGCCCGGATGGCGCTGTCGAAGAACGGCTATGTCGACAAGGCGAGCCAGGTGTCCTGGCAGAAGAAGCTGGCGTCCAAGGGCTGGATCGCGCCGAACTGGCCGAAAGAATATGGCGGTCCCGGCCTGTCGACGACCGAGCGCTACATCCTGCATTCCGAACTCTCGGGCGCTGGCACGCCCAACGTGGCGCCGTTCGGCGTCTCGATGGTGGCGCCCGTGATCATGGCCTTCGGCAATGACGAACAGAAGAAGAAGCATCTGCCGCCGATCCTCGCCTCCGATCTCTGGTGGTGCCAGGGCTATTCGGAGCCGGGTTCGGGCTCGGATCTCGCCTCGCTCCAGATGAGCGCCGTGCGGAACGGCGACGAGTACGTGCTCAACGGCTCGAAGATCTGGACGACACTGGCCCAGTGGGCCGACATGATCTTCTGCCTCGTGCGCACCAGCAAGGAAGGCAAGCCGCAGGAAGGCATCAGTTTCATCGTGTTCCCGATGTCGCTGCCCGGCATCACCGTGCGCGCGCTGCCGACCCTCGACGGTCCGGCCGAAGGCCAGCACGAGATCAACCAGGTCTTCTTCGAGAACGTCCGCGTCAAGATCAGCGACGCGTTGATCGGCAAGGAGAATGAAGGCTGGACCTATGCGAAATACCTGCTCGAGTTCGAGCGGGGCAACGCCTATGCGCCGGGCCTGCGCCACATGCTGAGCAAGACCCGCAAGATCGCTGCGAAGGAAATCGATGGCGGCGAGCCGGTCATCCGCAACCCGGACTTTGCCCGCAAGCTGGCCCTGCTGGAGATGCGCATCGACACGCTCGATGCCACCGAACGCCGCGTCCTGTCCTCGCTGTCGGCCGGGCAGAATGTCGGGCCGGAAAGCTCGATGCTGAAATGCGCGGGATCGGAAGCCCAGCAGGCGATCACCGAGCTCACGCTGGAAGCGGCCGGTCTCTACGCGAACCCGTTCGTGCAGGATACCGTGGCGCTTGCCGATCCGGGATCGAACGTCGAGTCGCCAACCCCGGAATACGCCCTGACCGCTGCGCCGAGCTATTTCAACTACCGCAAGACCTCGATCTATGCGGGCTCGAACGAGATCCAGCGCAACATCATGGCGAAGGCTGTCCTGGGCCTTTGAGGCCGGGACGGATTGCCTCTCAAGGATTGCCCGGATGACGACAGCGACCGCTGCCAAGCCAAGCCTGTTCACGCGCCTCTCGTTCGGGATCGGCGGGGCGGCGTCCGGCATCAAGGACAATGGCTTCGAATACGTCCTGCTGTTCTTCTACTCGAACATCCTCGGCGTCGATGCGGGCCTCGTGGCGCTCGCCCTGTTGTTCGCGCTAATCATCGATGCGATCTCCGATCCTGTCGTCGGCTACTGGTCGGACAACCTGCGCACCCGGTTCGGCCGCCGCCATCCGATGATGTACGGCGCGCTGATCCCGGTCGCCATTTCCTATTTCCTCACCTGGAATCCGCCGGCAGGGGTGTCGGGCAACGACCTGTTCCTCTGGCTGCTCGCCACCACGATTTTCGTGCGTCTCGCCTTCACCTTCTACGAGGTGCCCAGCACGGCGCTCGCGGCGGAGCTGACGCAGGACTATGACGCACGCACGTCGCTGATGTCACTGCGCTACTTCTTCGCCTGGTTCGGCGGTCTCACGATCCAGATCCTGCTGTTCTGGTTCCTGCTTGTGCCGACGCCGGACATTCCCGTCGGCGTGTTCAATGTCGGGGGCTGGAACACGTACGGCGCGGTCGCGGCCGTCTGCATCTTCCTGGCCGTGCTGGTCTGTGCAGCCGGCACCCACCGCCACATCCCGAACCTGAAGGCGCCGCCTCCGGCGCGCAAGCTCACCCTCGGACTGATCTTCAAGGAGATCTTCGAGACGGTGTCCAATCCGTCATTCCGCGCGCTGTTCCTCGCCACGCTGTTCGGCCTGATTGCCTCGGGCATCTCGGCGACGCTGAACCAGTACATCAACACGATCTTCTGGGGCTTCGACAACGAGCAGATCGCGAAGATCACGGCTGCCGTCTACATCTCCGCCGTGCTCGCGCTGATCATTGCGCCATTGATCGGCAAGACCTTCGGCAAGAAACGCGGCGCCATCACGATCGGCATTCTCGCCTTCTCGATCGCGCCCATGCCGGTGATTCTCCGGCTGCTGGGGCTCCTGCCGCCGAATGGTAGCGAGGCGCTGTTCAACATCATCATCTCGATCACGATCTTCGACCTTGCGCTGATCATCGCCACGCAGATGCTGATGGGCTCGATGGTCGCCGACATCGTGGAAGACAGCCAGATGCAGACCGGGCGCCGCTCGGAGGGCATCTTCTTCGCGGGCATCAGCTTCATCCGGAAGCTGTCGCAGGGCGCCGGCGTCCTGACGGCCTCGGCTGTCCTCTCCGTGGCCGGCTTCGCGCAGGGTGGCGGCGGGGCCGGGGCGACGCCGGAATCGATTCGCGCACTCGGCCTCGGCTATGCGGTGTCGCTTCTGTGTGCCTGGACCCTGATGCTGCTCTGCGTGAGCTTCTACCGGATCAGCCGCGAATCACACGCCGAGAACCTTCGCACGCTGGGCGAACGTGAGGCCGCCGCAACTGCAGCGGGCAATGACTAACTGAAATGTCATGCATGTGCGAATTGCGCCGCATTTCGCGCCGCAATAGAGCCATGTTCATGACCGATCCCCGAACCATGACCAAACACGTTTCCAAGCTCCTCGCCTTTGCGAGCCTGGCTGTCCTGATGGCCCTGACCGTGGCGCTCGCGCCGATGTTCGCCCAGGCCCAGCAGGTGCCGCAGTCGCAGGAGCAGATCTCGCTCTCCTTTGCGCCGCTCGTGCGCCAGGCTTCCCCGGCGGTCGTCAACGTCTACACGGCCAAGAAGACCACCGCCCGCGTCACGCCGATGGAACAGCTGCTCTACGGCGTTCCCGCCCAGGGCACCGTCCAGAACTCGCTCGGCTCGGGGGTGATCGTCGGCGCCGAAGGCATCATCGTTACCAACAACCACGTCATCCAGGGCGCGGACAGCTTCCGCGTCGTCCTCAGCGACCGGCGCGAATACCCCGCCGAACTGCTGCTGGCGGACGAGCGCACCGACCTTGCCGTGCTCAAGATCGACACCGGCGCCGAGCGTCTTCCGACCCTGACCTTCGCCGATACCCGCGCGGTTCAGGTGGGCGACCTCGTGCTCGCCATCGGCAACCCGTTCGGCGTGGGCCAGACGGTCACCAACGGCATCATCTCGGCCACCGCCCGTACAGACGTGGGCGTGTCGGACTATTCGTTCTTCCTGCAGACCGACGCCGCCGTGAACCCCGGAAACTCGGGCGGCGCCCTGATCAACACCAAGGGCGAACTGGTCGGCGTCAATACCGCCATCTATTCGCGCACCGGCGGCTCGGTCGGCATCGGCTTTGCGATCCCGTCCGAGATGGTCAAGCGCGTCGTCGATGCGGCGGTCAATGGCGGCACGTTCGTGCGCCCCTGGCTCGGCCTTGCCGCGCAGGCCGTCAGCTTTGACATCGCCAAGACTCAAGGCCTGACCCGCCCGGTCGGCGTCATCGTCACGGAAGTCTACCCGGATGGTCCCGCCGCCAATGCCGGCCTGCGCCGCGGCGACCTCGTGACCGCCATCGACGACCGCGAAGTGTTCGACGAGAAGGGGCTGAAATTCCTCGCCGCCGTCCGCAAGCCGGGCGAGCTTGCGAAGCTCACCGTCCTGCGCGCCGGTCAGACGCAGACGATCAGCGTGCGCGTCGAGCCGCCCCCGGGCGCCACCGAGGCGGACGTCGTCCTGCTGACCGATTCGACCATCTTCAACGGCGCCCGCGTCATCGAGCTGTCGCCCCGCCTCGCCGAAGAGAACGGCCTCGATCCGTTCTCCAAGGGCTCGGGCATCTATATCCACTCGGTCACGCGCGGCACGATCTCGCGCAACTATTTCCAGACGGGCGACATCATCCGCGCCGTCAATGGCAAGCAGACGAAAACGGTCAAGGACCTCCAGGCCGTGCTCATCAAGGGCGGCCGCAACTGGGAAATCGAGATCGAGCGCAACGGCCGAACCGTCAAGGGAACCGTCAAAACCTGAACCTCGGGGAGCGGAGCCATGACGTCAAGCTGGCCAGCCCGGACACCCCAGTCCGGATCCGCCTGTGACCCGAATGCAGTGCGATTTTGCCCCAGCCGCCCTTAGTTCGGCTTGGCACCGATGAACTCTGCCTCGGTCTTGGACATGGTCGTCGTGCCTGTATTGATGCTGTTCGAATTGTAGATGCGCACTTCAACCGTGTTTAGCGAGCATTGCAGTCCCGCCTGCCGCGCCGCGTCCACATCTGCATTGTGCTCGGCCACGTACGCGGACAGCGTTGCCGCTTCCTGAGGCTCGGATCAGGGACTGCTTGGGCGAGATGGTGTGCGGGACGGGCGCAAGAAGCCGGCAAGCGAGGTTGGATGCCGAGGCGGACCGCTTGTGCGGAGCGGAACGCCACCAGCGTAGCGAAGTACGCAATGACACCGGGGCCGGACTACGAGCGCAGGTTGCAGACGAAGGCCGGCGAAGTGAAGTTGAAATACCGAAGCTGCGCGGTGTTTCCGGTCAAGTATTCAATCCTCCGCCAACGCGCCAGTTCTCAACAGGTCGATCTTCGCGCGCGCGCGGGCATCGACCTGACCTTTCAGGATGTCTGCCCGCGCGCCGAGCCAGGCCAGTTCTTCGGCCGTGATGGCATAATGCTCCGAGTACCGCGCATCGACATAGGCGCGCTTCAGCAGTTCAAACAGGCGGCGGTCCTCCTTGGTGTCGCGCGGCC
>JBGSOU010000096.1:0-3739 GCA_041739025.1 Hyphomonas sp. | reverse complement strand
CCGGCGGCCTGGGCAGCGCTGCGCGGCGCGTTCGATGACGTGCGCTTCTTCTCGGCGCGCTACATGAGCCACAATGAAGGCAACGTGCTGACGCGCATGGACGCGCAGGCGCTGATGCCGGCCGTCAAGGGCGACCAGCTGATCATGTTCAAGGCGAGCCGTACCAGCGATCTCAATGCCATCCTCGACTTCAAGGAACAGAACCCCGCCCTGAAGGTTGCCATTCTCGGCGCCGACGAAGGCTGGCGTGTCGCGGAACGCCTCGCCGCGCTGGATGTGCCGGTCATTGTCGACGCCTTCTCGAACCTGCCGGCGACCTTCTCGCAACTGGCCGCCACGGCCGAGAATGCCAAGCGGCTGTCGGAGGCCGGGGTCACGGTGGCGATCGTGAATCTCGACAATGACGGCCACCAGGCACGCCTCGCGACACAGGTGGCCGGCAATGCGGTCGCCAACGGCATGGCCTTCGATGACGCGATGCGGGCCCTGACGACGGCGCCGGCTGACATCTTCGGCATGACCGGCCTCGGCGTGCTTGCGCCCGGCGCGCGGGCAGATGTCGTCGCCTGGGACGGCGATCCGCTGGAAGTCGTCTCGGCGCCGGTGTCGGTGTTCATTGACGGCGAAGCCCAGCCGATGGAGTCCCGCCAGACCAAGCTGCGCGACCGCTACCGGACCCTCGACGAAAGCCAGAAACCCCTCGCCTACACGCGCTAGGGCGACATTTCGCCCACCCCGCCGATTGGGCCTGATCTTTGCTTGACGGAAGAACCTTACGGGGTTTTCCGTCTCGCATTGGATGAGGTGTGCCGTGTCTGAGAAAATTCTGACCGATTGGACCGCCGACAAGGCTTCCCGTTTCGGGAAAGACCTGATCGTGGCCCACCATACGCTGCACCAGCGGCCGATGTTCTCGGATGACGGCTTGGCCGATCTGCTGGACCGCTATCCGCGCGAAGCCTTCGGGATCCATACGATGGGTACGAAGCGTTCCGACAAGGATGGCTTCCGCAAAGGCCTTCCCGGCAAGCTGGACGGCGCGCAGCTGCTGGAAGCGGTGAAGCGCGGCCGCCTGTGGATCAACCTGCGCAATGCGAACGCGCACCTGCCGGAATATGCTGCGCTTTGCGACGAAATGTTCGGCGAGCTCGATGCGGCCAATGGCGTCAAGACGCTGAAGCGGGATGTCGGCGTGCTGATCTCCAGCCCGAATGCGCGTGTCTTCTACCACCTCGACATTCCGCTCGTGACGCTGTGGCAGATCAAGGGCGAGAAGACGATGTACCTGTATCCGCGCGGCGGGAAGTTTGCGCCCGACCCGCAGGTCGAGGCGATCGTGCTGCGCGAGCAGGAAGAAGAAATCGAGTACGATCCGTCCTATGATACAGATGCGCGGACCGTGGCCCTGACGCCCGGCGTGGTGGCCAACTGGCCCCAGACCGCGCCGCACCGGATCGACAATGGCAATTGCCTCAACGTGTCGCTGTCCTGCGAGTTCATGACCTTCGACGCGCTGGTCCACGCCAACGCGCTGTACGCCAATGGCGCGATGCGCCGCTGGTGGGGCCTCAACCCGTCGATCGAGCGGGACGGCCAGATTACGAAAATTTCAAAGGCCGGGCTGGCCCGCGCGATGAAGCTGTTCAACTCCCGTAAATCTTTCGAAAAGCAGGTTGAGCCCACGTTTGTTGTCGATCTCGAAGCCGAAAATTCTGTGCGGGACCTGACTGCCGCATAGCTGCCGCAATCGAGGGCGATGAAACAGCGCCGTCCGGGATGGGTAGAGTGATGCTGATCGCGTTTCTGATTTCGCTGGCCATGGCGACGGGGTCCGGGCCGATGCATGCGGCGCTTGAGGCGACCGAAGCGCCGGAAACCTTCCGGGCCGCTTTCACGGTCGAACTGGTCTCGAACACCGCGCACCAGACCTACGCCTTCGATCCGCGCCTGCCTGCCGGCGCGCGCTGGGTGACGCTGGAGCGGTCCGGCCATGATCCGGAACTGGATGAAGTGGCCGCCAGCTGGGCGGCGGAGCCCGCGCCCGATGGCCGTCTGTTCCCGGACGACCTGCGCGCCAGCCTCGGTCCTTCGGTGGACGTCAACACCGACGGCGACGCCTGGCGGCTCAACTTCCGCCACCACCCCAATTACAACGACACGGAGTTTGACGTCTGGGCCGCCGAGCGGCTCCGCGCGACCGCCTGGCTCGACCCCGTGGGCGAGCGATTCCAGCGGATCGACTATTCGCTGCCGAAGCCGGTCAAGGGGCCGACGGGCGGCAAGCTGACCCGCTACGAGCAGAGCTACCTGCTGAAGACCGAGCCGCGCTGGGGATTTTCCTACGTGTCCGGCTTCACCATCGACCTTGAAGCCAAGGCCGCCTTCCAGCGGATCCACCGCCGGTTCGAAGCCCGGGTGACGGACGCCCAGTTCTTCTTCGCCAGTCCTGCGGCTGAAGCCGAATATGCCAGCCGCCGCGCCGCCCAGATACAGATGGCCTCTAGCGCCGGACCCACAGGGCGCTAGTCTTTGCGCCATGACGATTCACATGGTGAAACTTTGCGTCGGCGCCGACGACGTTGACGATCTGGCCGATTGGCAGGCGCGGCTCCTGAAGACGCTGCCCAGCCCGGTTCACCACACGCGGATGGCGCCGAAACGGGCCGAAGAAATGCTGGATGGCGGCTCGATCTACTGGGTGATCAAGCGGGCGATCCGGGTGCGCCAGCGCATCATCGACATCCGCACCGTCAAGGATGACGCGGGCCGGGACCTGTGCGAGCTGGTGTTCGATCCGCAGCTGGTGCGCACGTATGCGCAGCCCAAGCGGCCCTTCCAGGGCTGGCGCTACTTGAAGCCGGGCGAGGCGCCGCGCGACCTGAAATCGGGCGAGGCCGCCGTCGACCTGCCGCCAAGTCTTGACGCAGCCTTGAAGAATGCAGGCGTCTGGTGAAGAAGGGGGCGCGAAACTGCGTCCCGTTCCCGAAAGGCCCTGCCCATGCCCCAGTTCGACATGATCCTTCTCACGCCGCGTGAAGCGGAAGGTGCCGACATCCTCGAGCACACGGCCGGCACGCCGGTACGCGAAGGCGGCGGGGACGAGACCTATCGGTGCGGCGGCTGCAAGACGAAACTGCTGATCAACGTGGCGCACCGGGATGCGCATGGCGTGGTCGTGAAGTGCGGCAAGTGCGGCAAGCTCAATACCGAGCCGCACCATCATCATCATTGAGGTGGCCTCACGCCGCCTTGCCGCCGGCTTCGCGGCGGTGGAGCCCTGAGGACAGCCGATGACAGAGTTCCTCAGCCAGTATGGCGTGATGATTGTCTCGCTGGTGGCGGCGGGCCTGTTCGCGGGGCTCGTCGCGGGCCTGTTCGGCATCGGCGGCGGCGCGGTGATCGTGCCGGTGCTGTTCTTCCTGCTCGACGGCATGGGCTATTCCGAAACCGCGATGCACGTGGCGGTGGCGACGTCACTGGCCACGATCATCCTGACCTCCGCGCGCAGCGTGATGGCGCACCACAAGCACGGCGCCGTCGATTGGGGTATCATCCGGGGCTGGGCGCCGTGGATCATGCTGGGCGCGGTCTGCGGAATCGGCCTGTCCGGGTTCATGTCGAAGCGGATGCTGCTGGGCCTGTTCGGAACCTTGCTGCTGCTTCTGGCCGCGCAGATTGCATTCGGGCGGCCGAACTGGCGCCTGGCCGAGCGGATGCCGGAAGGGGCCGGCCGGGCAGG
>JBGSOU010000021.1:0-6851 GCA_041739025.1 Hyphomonas sp. | reverse complement strand
CCGTGCTCGCCGCCGCGCGCCCGGTTGAGGGCGAGCGCGTCATCGACATCGGCTGCGGGGCAGGCGCGCTGTCATTGGCCTTGGCACAGCAGGGCGCCGATGTGACCGGCGTCGATGTTTCGGTGCCGCTAGTCGAACTTGCCCGCCGCCGGGCCTCCGAGGACAATCTCGGCGCCCGTTTCATCGTGGCGGATGCATCGGCCTGGCGCCCGGCTGAGCCGGCACAGCTTCTGGTTTCCCGATTTGGCGTCATGTTCTTTGCCGATCCCGCTGCAGCATTTGCCAACCTTCGCGCGGCCATGGCGCAGGGCGGGCGGATGGTGTTTGCGTGCTGGCGCCCACTGACGGAAAATGAATGGGCGTTTCTTCCGGTGCAGACGGCGTTGCCCTTCCTGAAAACACCGCCCGCCGCTTCGCCGCCAGGTGCGCCGGGGCCGTTTGGCTTTGCCGATCGCGCTTTTGTCAGCGATGTCCTGGCCCGCGCTGGCTGGTCCAACGTCGTTCACACGCCTTGGGATGGCACGATCCGTCTTCCCGGCGCGAAGGCCGAGGAGACGGCAAAGTTCATGATGGACATCGGGCCTTTGTCACGTGCGCTGGCAGATCAGGGAATTGATCTGGATACGGTCAAACAGGCGCTAGTCGACCGCGTCAGCAAGCTGGCAGGCGTCAATGGCGAGACACATCTGAAAGCAGCTGCCTGGATCGTCGAGGCCTCGGCATGACACAAGCCTTTGAAGTCAACTTTGATGGCCTGATCGGCCCGAGCCATAATTATGGCGGACTGTCGGACGGCAATCTCGCCAGCGCGCGCAACGCGGGCGATGTGTCGAACCCGCGCGAAGCGGCGGTGCAGGGGCTCGAAAAGATGCGCACGCTCGTCCGTGCGGGGCTTGTGCAGGGTATCCTGCCGCCGCTCGGCCGGCCGAGCCTTGATCTGCTCGCCGCAGCCGGGTTCTCGGGAACCGATGCCGGAATGATCGAGGCAGCGGCCCGCACGGCGCCGCGCCTCTTGAAGGCGGCCTATTCCGCCAGCAACATGTGGACTGCGAACGCCGCGACCGTGTCGCCCTCCGCAGATTGCGCCGATGGCCGCCTGCACCTGACCGCCGCCAACCTGTCGACCATGCTTCATCGCAGTATCGAGCATCCCGACACGACAGCGGCGCTGATCTCGATCTTTCCGGGTGAAGACTATTTCGCCATCCATGGCGCCTTGCCCGCGCATTCCGATTTTGCGGATGAAGGCGCCGCCAATCATGTTCGGCTGTGCGCCGAGCACGGCGCGCCGGGTGTTGAACTGTTCGTCTACGGACGTATGGAGGGCGAATCGGCTGCCGGCTTTCCGGCGCGCCAGACGCTGCTCGCGTCGCAGTCGGTGGCCCGGTCACACGCGCTCGATCCGGCCCGTACGGTGTTCGTACGCCAGTCGGCCCGCGCCATTGCGGCCGGGGCCTTCCATAATGATGTCGTTTGCGTCGGCGCGCTCGATACGTTGTTCTTTCACGAATATGCATTCGAAGATACGGCGGGAGCGCTGGCAGCCCTGCGCCGGGCCGCCGACGGGCGCTTTGATCTGAAACCCGTCATGGTTCCGGACGCCGATGTGCCGCTCGCCGATGCGATTTCGTCCTATTTGTTCAATTCGCAATTGCTTCAGCTGCCGGGCGAAGACCGTCTCGTCCTGATCGCACCGGGCGAAACGCACGACACGCCGTCCGCGCGGGCCTATTGCGAGCGTCTGGTGCAATCGAACGGTCCGATCGGCCGTGTCGAGTATGTTGATGTGCGCCAGTCCATGCGCAATGGGGGCGGTCCGGCCTGCCTGAGGTTGCGTGTGGTGATGACCGAAGACGAGATCGACAGCTGCCATTCCGGCGTTTTGCTGGATGAGGAGCGGATCGACGAGCTTCAGGCCTGCGTGCGCGCAACCTACCGGGACCGTTTGTCACCTGCCGATCTCGCCGATCCCGCTTTTGCGGATGAATGCCGGATCGCGCGGGAAGCCCTGCTGGAAATCCTTGAGCTGGACGCCCTCGCATGATCCGGCTGTATGACTACTGGCGCTCGTCCGCCGCTTACAGGGTGCGAATTGCGCTCAATCTGAAGGGCGCGCCTTATCAGTCCGTTCCGGTCAACATCCTTCCGGGTGCGGACGAACAGCTTGGCGCCGAATACCGGTCCCGCAATCCGCAGATGCGGGTTCCGGCGGTCGAGGTGGAGGGCCGCGTTGCCGGCCAGTCGCTCGCCATCATCGAGTGGATCGATGAAACACTTCCAGGCCCGGCCCTGTTGCCCCGCGATCCATGGCAGCGGCTCCAGGCGCGGGCCTTCGCGGACATCATCGCCTGCGACATTCATCCGTTGAACAATCTCAGTCCGCTCGCCGTACTGCGAAGAGATTTCGGCGCCGATGAGGCGGCCATTGCCCATTGGTACCGGGATTGGATCGTGCGCGGGTTCACCGCGCTTGAAACACTGGCCGCAGACGCAGGCAGCGGCCCGTTCCTGTTCGCAGATACGCCGGGTCTTGCCGAGATCGTGCTCGTACCGCAGGTGGCGAATGCGCGCCGGTTTGAGACCGACCTCTCGCCGTTTCCGCGCCTCGTTGAATTGGATGCGGCGTGCCGGGCCCTCGAACCCTTCCGGCTGGCGGCGCCCGAAAACCAGCTTAAAGGCTAGTTCTCTTCGGCGTCCAGGGCGTCATCGGTTTCACCAGGCCGGCGAATTTCAACAATCTCGACTTCTTCGAGTTCTCCGAGCGGTTCAGCCAGCTTTGAGGCGCGCTCGTTCAGCCACGGAATGAAACCATCGATCAACCGCCCGCCCACCGGCCCGTCTCCGGCAAGGGAGATGCGGCCGCCTTTCCGGCTGAGTTCGACGTCCAACACGCATCCGTCCTCCGGCTTGTAGCGGCGCGAGCAGGCCATCGGCGCGGGCGTGCCGGTTTCGCTGCGCTCGCCGAAGAACATCACGCCGGCAAACCGGTCGCGCAGCAGCGGGTCCGCCTCGATTGCCGCGATCACGTCTGCGGGCAGGGGGGCGTCGGTGGCCACCACAAAGGCGCGTCCACGGTTGTCGGTGGCGAGATAGGACAGAATCGCAGCCGAGATGTCGGCGTCCGGGTTCGCAGCCCTGAGGTAGGGCGCGTAGACCGGGCCGGCCGGCTCGAACACCGCGGCCAGATCGCGCAGGGTTTCAGCGGCATCATCCCGGCGCGTTTCGAGTGCGATCCGGTCATTTGCGACCATCGCGGCCTCGCGTGCCAGCAGGACAACATCGATGTCCCACCCGCCTTCCCAGACCGCCGCCGGTTGGGGTGAGGGTTTCAGCGCCCAGCTTTCAGCGGCGGCATAGTCAAAGGTGGGCAGGGCGGCGCCCGTGACCGGCGGCTCGGGGCGGTTGGTCCACACGACGCCGCCAATGACGATCGCCAACAGGAGGGCCGCAACAGCGAGGGCAATTTTTCGATTCATCAATTACGGTTCCCGGGTTTAACGGGCCGCGGATCTCAGTCCCGAATAGCCCGGTTGATCGACAGACAATTGGCCAATTGTGGTCGATTTGAGATGTGGCAGAAGCCCGTCTGTCGAAAGGCTCATGCGGCCGGAACGAATTTCTTCGCACAGGCGCCGGTTGAGACTGTCGACTGACTCGCCGGAAACGCCCAGCAGCGATTCCAGCCGCGCCTGCTCTGCGGCTTCGGCCTCCGGGCGGATATCGAGTTCGCGCAGCACCGTCGCCAGCGCATTCGAGGCGACACGTGCATGGAAGGCGGCATGACCGGTCAGCTGCGGCGCAGCGGTCTTGTCGATGAAGGCTTTGACAGCCTCGATGAGTTCCTTGGCGGAGGGGGCGTCATGCATGGCGGCCGAGCCCTTCGAACAGGTTGATGAGGTCAATCTCGTTTTCCGAAACCCGCCGGCCGATGGCGGCGCGTTCGACGCTGGGATCGGCGCCGGTCTTGTAGGCCGAGTACATGATCATGCACATCACGCCCCATTTCAGGCTGCCGAGGATTTCCCACCAGTCGATCTCGGCGGGCGTGAACCGGGCCCCGCCCGCAGCGGCATAGGCCTCGAGCAGTTCAGGCAGGTCGCCGAAACCGCCGACCCGTCTTTCGCTCTGGCCGAACCGCCAGGAGTTGACGCAAAGCCAAGCGATGTCTTCGCGCGGATCGCCCGTATGGGCGAGTTCCCAGTCGAGCACCGCGCCAAGGCCGCCCGCATCGACGATCAGGTTTCCAAGCCGGAAGTCGCCGTGCACCAGAACCGGCCTCGCCGGCGCGGGCGCATTGGCCTTGAGCCAGGCGAAGGCCAGCTCGAACACCGGGCGCGGCAGGTCAAAGGCGCGGTAGATCGCTTCGTATTTCGCAATCTGGTCTTCGCCGAGGCTGCGCGGCAGGTCCGGCAAGCCCTCGATCGGTACCGCATGAATCCCGGCGAGCGCTTCGCCGCAGTCCCGCGTGAGACGGGTGCGGGCCACCCTGAATTCATCGTCGCGCAGGATCTTGCGGCCCAGCGTTTCGCCCGCCACCCGCCGCATGACAAAAGCTTCTCCCAGCGCGCTACCCGGCGCCGAGACGAAAAGCACCTCGGGCACACGCACACCGGACGATGCCGTCGCGGCGAGCAAAGCCGCTTCCGTCGCCAGTGACACGGCTTCCGAACTGCGCGCAGCCGCCACGCCGCCGGGTGCACGCCGCAGAATCAGCGCGTGCGCGGCATCCGGCGCGACGACGTCAAAGGCCCATGTTTCCTGGCTGGCGCCGCCCGACAGGCGTTTCAGCGCCTGTACGTGCGCGCCTGCGCCAAAATGCGCGCTCGCCCAATCAGAAAGGGGCTTTTCGATCTCGTGGCTGGTTCCCATCTTCGCCACAATTGCGCGGAAGAAGGACCTCGCCAAGCGGTAACGCCGAGGAAGGCGTTTGTCCCGGGAGATTCAGCGAATGACCGAATACAGGCAACCCGACGATCCGTTGGGTATTGTTGTCGAAACGCCGAAGCGGGGATTGTTTCCCTGGCTGCGCGAGCGGTTCGTCGCCGGCATGCTGATTGCGTTGCCGATCGTGGCGACGTTCGTCATCCTCGAATTCCTGATCAACCTGATCGACAGCCGGGTTGTGCCCCTGCTGCCGCCGGCGCTGCGGCCGGAAACCTATCTGGATTATGCGGTGCCGGGCTTCGGCCTGATCATCCTGCTGCTGTTCCTGACGCTGCTGGGCGCCGTCGCCACGAACTTTCTCGGAAACTACTTTGTCTCGCTGACAGACCGCGTGTTGACGCGGGTGCCGGTCGTCCGGTCGGTCTATTCGGTGTTCAAGCAGATCCGGGATGTGTTCCAGAACAACTCGGCCGGGCAATACAAGGAAGTTGTGATGGTCCAGTATCCCAGACAGGGGACCTGGGCGATCGGCTTTGTGGCCGGTCCGGTGAAGGGCGAAATGCGTCACCGGTTCGGCGAAGACTATATCGGCGTGTTCGTGCCGACGACGCCGAACCCGACGTCGGGCTTCCTGCTTTACGTCAAAGCTTCGGAAACCATGAAACTCGACATGACGGTCGAGGAGGGCGCGAAGGTGATCTTCTCGGGCGGCCTGGTGATTCCGGACTTTCCCCCTGAACCCAAAACTGCCCCGGCGAAATAGCGCCGGTCAGGATCCCGCTTCGGAATCGACCGTCACACGCGGGGTCAGCAGCTCGCGTGCGATCCGCAACGCATTGGCGCGGGCGCCCTGGAGTTTCGGGTCTGCGGCGATCACCGCCTCAGCGTCCTTGCCGGCGATCTCGAGCAGCGCGGCATGGTGGGCCATGTCGAGGACCCTGTATTCGGTCGCCCCGGCCTGACGCACGCCCAGCACATCGCCTGCGCCGCGCAGCTTGAAATCGGCCTCCGCAATCTCGAACCCGTCTTCGGTCCGGCGCAGGGTATCGAGCCGCTGCCGGGCGGCTTCGCCAAGGGGCGGGCGGTAGAGCAGGATACAGAAGGACGCCCGGTCGCCGCGACCGACGCGTCCGCGCAACTGATGCAGCTGCGCCAGGCCGAAGCCCTCCGCGCGCTCGATCACCATGATCGTGGCTTCCGGCACATCCACCCCGACCTCGATGACGGTGGTGGCCACCAGCACCCGCGTCTTGCCGGTCCGGAAATCCTCCAGCGCGGTGTCTTTCTCGGCGGGCTTAAGGCGGCCGTGGACGAGACCGACGCGCACGCCCAGCTCGTCCTGCAGCGCCGCGTGACGCGCCACCGCCGAGGAGTCGTCTTCCTCGACATCGACCCGGGGGCATACCCAGAACGCGCGCTCGCCCCGTTTCAGTGCCCGCCCTATGGCTTCGATGATCTCCTCAAGCCGCGTATCCGGAATGACGCGGGTTTCGACCGGTTTGCGGCCGGGCGGCTTTTCGTCGAGGATCGAGACGTCAAGGTCCCCGTGAACCGCCTGCGCCAACGTCCTGGGGATCGGCGTTGCGCTCATCACCAGCATGTGGGGACTGTCCGACTTGCCGATCAGCCGCATCCTGTCTGTCACGCCGAAGCGGTGCTGCTCGTCCACGATGATGAGGCCGAGATTGCGGAACGCAACCGTGTCCTGAAACAGTGCGTGGGTGCCTGTCACGATCTGGATGCTGCCATCGGCGAGCGCCATCAAGGTGCTCTCGCGCGCGCTGCCCCGGTCGCGCCCGGACAGCACGGCGACGGTGTAGCCCAGCGGAGACAGCAGCGTGTCGAGCGTGTCGAACTGCTGGCGCGCCAGCACTTCGGTGGGCGCCATGAAGGCGGACTGGAAGCCGCAGGCCGCGGCTTCGACCGCCGCAAAGGCCGCCACCAGCGTCTTGCCGGAGCCGACATCG
>JBGSOU010000020.1:0-4438 GCA_041739025.1 Hyphomonas sp. | reverse complement strand
TGGCAAGAAGGGCTGGTCGGCTGTGGCCTGGCCGAAAAAATACGGCGGCACAGGCTGGACCTCGACTCAGCGTTACATCTGGTCCGAAGAGAACGCCCGCGTTGATGCCCTGATGCCGCTTCCGTTTGGCGTCTCGATGGTCGGTCCGGTGATCTATACCTTCGGCAATGAAGAGCAGAAGGCGAAGCACCTTCCGGGCATCCTGTCGGGTGACGTGTGGTGGGCGCAGGGTTATTCCGAGCCGGGCGCCGGTTCGGACCTCGCAAGCCTGAAAACCACCGCGGTGCGCGACGGCGATCACTATGTGATCAATGGCCAGAAAACCTGGACCACGCTGGCCCAGCATGCCGACTGGGGCTTCTTCCTCTGCCGCACCGACCCGTCGGCCAAGTCGCAGGAAGGCATCTCCTTCATCCTCGTCGACATGAAGACGCCGGGCATCGAAGTGCGTCCGATCAAGCTGATCGATGGCACGCATGAAGTGAACGAGACCTGGCTGACGGACGTGCGCGTCCCGGTCGAGAACCTCGTCGGCAAGGAGAATGAAGGCTGGACCTATGCGAAGTTCCTGCTGGCGCATGAGCGGTCGGGCATTGCGGGCGTTGCACGCTCCAAGCGCGGCATCGAGCGTCTGCGCGACATCGCCTCGTCCGAGACCATCGACGGCACACCGCTGATCCTGAACGGCGACTTCTCGCGCAAGATCAGCCAGCTCGAAATCGACCTGACGGCGCTCGAGTTCACCGAACTGCGCACGCTGGCTTCGGAAGCGGCCGGCAAGGGCCCGGGTCCGGAAAGCTCGATCCTCAAGATCAAGGGCACCGAGATCCAGCAGCGCCTGACCGAGCTGACACTTGAAGCGGTGGGCAACTATGGCGCGCCGTACGCGCGCGGCATGGACGGCCACGGCGTCAATGATTTCGGCGTCGGCCCTGACTATTCGAACTTCGCGGCCGACACGTATTTCAACATGCGCAAGACCTCGATCTATGGCGGATCCAACGAGATCCAGCGCAACATCATTACAAAGATGATCCTCGGCCTTTAAGGGCGAGGGCAGGGAGGATTACTCATGGATTTCAATTTCACTGAAGAACAGACGATGATCCGCGACAGCCTCGCACGGCTGATCAAGGACCAGTATGACTTTGACACCCGCCGCAAGGTGGTCGCCTCGAAAGAAGGCTGGCGTCCGAAGATGTGGGCGCAGTTCGCCGAACTCGGCCTGCTGGCCGCGCCGTTCAGCGAAGAAGACGGCGGCCTCGGCGGCGGTCCGATCGACGCGATGGTCGTGATGGAAGAATTCGGCAAGGGCCTCGTGGTCGAGCCCTTCCTTCAGTCGGTCGTGTTGGGCGGCGGTTTCCTGAAGCGCGGTTCGGACGGCCAGAAAGCCGAACACCTCCATCCGATGATTGCGGGTGAGCGGGTGTTTGCGTTTGCCTATGCCGAGCCGAAGGGCCGCTACAACCTCGCCGACCTCGAAACGACCGCGACCAAGGACGGCAGCGGCTGGAAGATTTCCGGTCACAAGGCCGTCGTCGTCGGCGCGCCCTGGGCGAGCCACCTGATCGTCACGGCCCGGACGGCCGGCGCCCGCCGCGATACCAAAGGCGTCGGTGTCTTCATCGTGGCCAAGGATGCCAAGGGCGTCACCACGCGGGATTACCCGACCGTAGATGGCCGCCGTGCGTCTGAAGTGCACTTCGACAACGTGTCGGTGGGCGCAGACGCCGTGATCGGCGATGCCGGCAACGGCCTGCCGCTGATCGAAACGGTGACTGATGAAGCCATCGCGGCGCTGTGCGCCGAGGCCTGCGGCGCCATGAAGGTTGCCCAGGCGATGACGGTTGAGTACTCGCGCACGCGCAAGCAGTTCGGCACCGCCATCGGCAAGTTCCAGGTGTTGCAGCACAAGATGGTCGACATGTTCATGGAGGCCGAGCAGTCGGTGTCGATGACCTACATGGCGACGTTGAAACTGGACGAAGACGAGATCACGCGGAAGAAAGCGGCCTCGGCTGCGAAAGTCCGCATCGGCCAGGCTGGCCGCTTCGTCGGCCAGAACGCCATCCAGATCCATGGCGGCATGGGCATGACGGATGAGCTGGCCATCGGCCACTACTTCAAGCGCCTGACGATCATCGATTCCGAGCTCGGCAACGTCGATCACCACCTGAAGCGGTACACGGATCTTTCCGCCGCTGACGTGGCGGTCGCCGCCGAGTAAGTCTCGGGCGATACGAATAAAGGGCGGGGCTGGAGTGATCCGGCCCCGCTTTTTTATGCGCGTTCGGCCAGCATTTGCTGGATCGCCGCGATGGCGGCGTCATGAGAAAGGCGCGCGCGGGACTGCTGGCGGGCGGCATCCGAAAGGGCCGTGCGGCGGGCGCTGTCGCCCGCGAGGCTGAGAATTTCGGCGGCCAGCGCCTCGGGGCCAGACGCGGTGACCACCAGATCGTCCAGCGCCGGGCCAAAGCCTTCGAGGGCGAGCGGATAGACGACACACGGCATGCCGAGCAGCAGGTATTCGGCCACCTTGATGCTGGTGCCGGTGGCGAAACGGGTGGGCGCGATGCCGATGGCGTTGGCGCCGCCGATGGTTTCAAGGGACTCGACGCGGCCGAGCACCTTGACGCCGGGCAACGAGGCGCGCGCGGGCGTCAACGTCTTGCCGATGGAGCCGGCGATCCAGAAGTCGAGCCCCGGCGCCTTGGCGCGGACAAGCGGCCAGACGTCATCGAGGAAATGGTTCAGCGCTTCGGCATTACCGCCGTGCACTGTGCCGATGAACACGACGCGGGGCGCGCCGGTGTTCTCCGTGGTCTGATAATCGGGCGCGTCGGGCGGCACCCAGGCCATCCGCGTGTCTGGCAGGTGGCGCTGCACCTTGGCGAGTTCGTTGGCCGAGATAAAGAAGATCAGGTTGCAGCTGGACAGCCAGCCGATCTCGGTTTCGAGGCTCGTCTCATCGAAGTCGATCACCTGGCCGCCTTCGCGGAAACGGTCGGCGCGGTCGGACAGCAGGTCATGCATCAGGCAGGCATGGATCGTCTTCGCCTTCAGCTTCTTGAGGGCCGGACCCATCGAGCTGTATTCCGCAAGGGTGATATCGGCGGGCGTCGCGTCGCAGGCGCGCGCCACCATGCGGGCTTCCTTCGGGCTGATCTCGCGGCCGAGATAGCTGGGGATGATGATCCGGGCGCCGAGACGGCGGGCGGCTTCCTTGCCGAGGCGCAGCGCAAAGCGGGTCCAGATCCGCGGCGAGAGCGACCAGTACCGGCTGCCGAGTTTGATCGCGCCCGGCCAGACAATGTCCTTCGTCAGCTCGGCGAGGCGCGGATGAACGCTCGCCCAGGGGCGGTTGCCGAAGGATTGCCAGGGCGCGAACACGATGCGGATATCGAGACCCGCGCGCTTCACCATGCGCAGGAAGGTTTCCAGATAGGCGGAGTTGCCGGTGGCCATGTTGTCGAGCTGGCGCTGGACGAGGATGTCCATCACGGGGCGCGGCGCGGTGGCAGGGGGTAGTGTATCGGACATGGGGCAACGATCAGGCTGGCAAGCGCCCGTCAATGCAAGTCCGTGGCCAGAAGGGCAAGCCTGTACGGCGATTTCCGGGTCTCACACTCGCCCCTGAGGCGAGTCCGGCTCAGGCCGCCAGC
This sequence comes from Hyphomonas sp., assembly GCA_041739025.1. Lineage (GTDB taxonomy): Bacteria > Pseudomonadota > Alphaproteobacteria > Caulobacterales > Hyphomonadaceae > Hyphomonas. The sequence continues at coordinate 776 of JBGSOU010000020.1, read as the reverse complement.
CGCGCGGTCAGGCAGGCGAGGGCTTCGAGCGCATCACCGCACGCCGCATCAATCTCCGAAACATCGAGGGTGGCGGGCAAGTTGCTGCGGATGAACTGCAGGGCCTGACGGATTTCGGCGAGATGAAACGCGGCCGAGACCGGCCTCCCATCGAGGCGCTCCCATTCGTGCTCGGGACCCACAATACAATCCATGTTAGAAATTTAACATGAATCTATTTTAAGTAAATGTCGGGGCCGGGGAAAATTGCGGATTTCTGGTTCGGCTCAGGCCGTACGCGCCCACAGGGTTTCAAGGTCGCGGGCCATGGCTTCTGCGGTTCCGGCGATGGGGCCCGGAACGCGAAATCCGACAATCGCCGTGCCCTCGAGCGAGCTGGCCTCGGCCGGCGCCACCGGCCAGCGGGCACCGGCGATCAGGTTGGCGCCCAGTTCTGCGAGCAGTTCGCCGAACTCCGCTTCCCGGCCATCCCGGAACAGCGGCAGCCAGAGCAGGATCATGCCGGCCGGCCAGCGCTTCAGGGCCTTGGGCGTCCAGAGGGCGAGGGCTTCGATGTCGCGCCGTGTCTCATAGCTCGGATCGGAGAAGACGACGATCTGTTCGTGGCCGCGCGGGGCAAGCTTGAGTGCGCCGGCATAGCCATCGGCTTCGCGGATCAGCGCACGGGGATCGGCGCCGATGTTTTCCGTCAGCGCCTTGAACTCGGCGGGGTGGCGTTCGAACAGGACGGCGCGGGCCGAGGCGGGAAGCCGGGCGAGCGCCAGGGCGGGGGAGCC
>JBGSOU010000258.1:0-1902 GCA_041739025.1 Hyphomonas sp. | reverse complement strand
GGCCGCGAGAGCGCTTTCAACGCGTGTGCGGGTCTCACCGAGCCGCGCGGCCGCCTGCGCCTGCGCGGCCATGGCGCGCGAGAGGCTGCGCCGGCTTTCTTCGGCCCAGCGGTCGGACTGGCTGAGCACGCCGGCGAGTTGGTAGTCCTCCCAGGTCTCGGGATAGAGCACTTCGATCTCGCCGCCGATGCGGGCGATGTCATGGCTGAGCCCCTCCCCGCGCCGGAACAAGGCCTCGGCCTCATCGATGGTACGGGCGAGGTCCGGCGAGAGCTGCAGCTTGCCGCGCGCCAGCATTTGCGCCTGCTGCTCCAGCGCCGCAATCTGATGCTCGATCTGTTCCAGCATCCGCGCCGCGGCAAGCAGGTTCTCGGCATGGTTGGCGGGATCATGGACCACAACCTGCGCCGCCGCCCCGGGCGGCGCGAGACTGGTCAGGACGGGCGCTGCAAGGCAAAGCGCCATGGCATGCAGTATACGGAACTGGATCTTCATGCGGCTTCCTCCTCGGGGCGGACCGAACCGCCCTGCCTTTGATCCGTGGGCGCATGATCGTTCTGGGCCTGCGAGGCGAGAATTGGCTGCGCGGTGCCGGTGTGTGCCACCGCCTCGAACCGGCCGATTGCGGCGGCCGCCTCACCGGAGCCCTTCGCCTTGAGCCAGGCCTGCGCAAAACCCTGCGGGCCATGCAGCGCGAGGATCCGGTCGATCAGCGCCTGGTCTTCGGGCTTTCCGGCAGCCGCAAAGGCGAGGGTCGCGGGCCCCAGTTCGAGCTCGATCCGGCGGCAACCCGCCCGCCCGGCGATGTAATAGTCCCGCTTCGGAATGGCGCTGGCGACGAGATCGATCTGGCGTTCATTGAGCCCCGCCGCCTCGTAGAAGGCTCGCGTACCAGCCTCGCGCGCCCGGTCGTTCGGCAGGAAGATCCGGGTCGGGCAATTCTCCAGCACCGAGGCCGCAATCGGCGAGCGCGTCACATCCGCCAATGCCTGGCTCGCAAAGACCACGGCGACGTTCTGCTTGCGCAGCGTCTTCAGCCAGGTCTCGATCTCCGCCGCAAAGGCCGTGTCCTTGAGATAAAGCCAGGCCTCGTCCAGCACGAGCAGGCTCGGGCGGCCATCAAACCGTGCCGCGAGACTGCGGAAGATCACCGGCAGCACGCTGCGCGCTGCGCGCGGCTGGCGCAGAAGCGCGCCGACCTCAAACGCCGTCACATTGGCCTCGCTGCGGACTTCGAAATCCTGATCAAGGAGCCCGCCAAGCGATCCCGCATGTGTGAACGGCTGTAGCGCGCCGCGTAAGGAGGCGTCCTGAACAAACGCTGCGAGTAGCGACAGCGTCCGCTCCCGGACCGGCCGGGCGGCGAGGACGGACAGCGCCCGGCCGAGCTCGAGCCTAAGCTCCGGTGTCAGCGTGACGCCTTCGCCGGCGATCAGATCGCACAGCCAGCCTTCTGCCCAGGCGCGGGCCTGATTCTGGTTGATCTTTGCCAGCGGCTGGAACCCCGGCGCGGGTCCTGCACCCTCCGCATCCGGATCAAAGAATGCACCGCCGAGCCCGAGCACCATCGCGCGGCAGGACCGGCCGGTATCAAACACGAATACCTGCGCGTTCTCATAGCGCATCCACTGCGCGATCAGCGTCGCAATCAGCACCGACTTGCCAGCCCCCGTCGGCCCGATCACCAGCGTATGACCCGTATCGCCCGCGTGCAGGTTCAGCCGGAACGGGGTTGACCCATCCGTCGCCGCCAGCATCAGCGGCGGGCCGTCCAGGTGCGCGTTCCAGGCCTCGCCCGGCCAGACCGCGCTGGTGGGCAGGAGGTGGGCAAGGTTCGGCGCCAGAAGGAGCGGCCGGCGGACATCGGCGTAGGCCTGTCCCGGCAGGCTGCCGAGCCAGGCC
>JBGSOU010000546.1:0-2989 GCA_041739025.1 Hyphomonas sp. | reverse complement strand
CCTTCCTTGTAGTCGCCCTTGCGCTGGATGAACTCGAAGAAGACCGGGCCGATCTGGGGCTGGGCGAAGATCTGCAGGAGGAGGCGCGGGCTCCCGCCCTCGGTCGTGCCATCGAGCAGGAGGCCGCGCGCCTTGAGGCCGGCTTCGTCTTCGCCGTGGCCCGGCAGGCGCTCCGAGAGCATCTTGTAGTAGGTCTCGGGCGGCGCGGTCATGAAGGGCACGCCGCGCGCCTTGAGATCGTCCCAGCAGGCATAGAGATCGTCGCAGATCAGGGCGATGTGCTGGATGCCCTCGCCGTTGAACTCGCGCAGGAATTCCTCGATCTGGCCGCCGCCGCCCTTGCCTTCCTCGTTCAGCGGGATGCGGATCTTGCCGTCCGGCGCGGTGAGCGCCTTGGAGGTGAGGCCGGTATATTCGCCCTTGATGTCGAAATAGCGGATCTCGCGGAAATTGAAGAGCGTCTCGTAGAAGTCCGCCCAGTATTTCATGCGGCCGCCATAGACGTTGTGGGTCAGGTGATCGATCACCTTGAAGCCCGCGCCGGCGGGGTGGCGGTCCACGCCGGGGAGATATTCGAAATCGATGTCGTAGATCGACAGCTCGCCCGCGCCGGTGTCGTAGCGGTCGATCAGGTAGATGATCGAATTGCCGATGCCCCGGATGCCGGGGATGTGCAGTTCCATCGGGCCGGTCCGGGCTTCGACGGGCTCGCCGCCCTGCTGGAGGAGGTGCGCATACGCCTCGCGGGCATTCTTCACGCGGAAGCCCATGCCGCAGGCGGAGGGGCCATGCTCGCGCGAGAAATACCAGGCGGCGGAGTTCGGCTCATAGTTGGTGATCAGGTTGATGCCGCCCTGGCGCCAGAGCTCGACATCCTTGGAACGGTGGCGGGCAACCCGGGTGAAGCCCATGGTTTCGAACACCGGCTCCAGCACGCCCTTTTCAGGGGCTGAGAATTCGATGAACTCGAAACCGTCGAGACCGGCGGGATTGTCGAAATGGTCGGCCATGTGGGAGGCTCCCGTCTTGCAAGGCTGGAAAAGATAGTTTCATATGTAACTAATTTCGCTTCCCCCTGCAAGCGAGACACGAGGACATCATGCCTGAACGCCCCCAACCCGCGCCGCTGCGCCTTGCGACCTTCCTGCCGTTCCGGCTGTCGGTCCTGTCGAACGCCATCTCGCAGCGGATTGCGGAACTGTATGACCGCGAGTTCGGCCTCTCGATCTGGCAATGGCGGGTGATGGCGGTGACGGCCGACACGCCGGGCATCAGCGCGACCGAGATCGGCCAGCGCACGCAGATGGACAAGGTGGCCGTCAGCCGGGCGGTCGCCGGGCTGATCGAGATGGGCTACCTCGAGCGGCGTCCGTCCACGGACGATGCGCGCCGGTCGAACCTCGTGCTCACCCCGGCGGGGCTGGGCATCTATGAGCTGATCGTGCCGCTCGCGCTGTCGGAAGAGGCGCGGCTGGTCAGCGCTTTGTCCGAGAAGGAACAGGTGGAACTCGCGCGGCTGATGGGCAAGCTGGCGAAGGCGGCCTCGCCGGAGCGGGATTTGTGGTGAGCCTTAAGGCCGCACTCTCAAAAACCCCTAAACCCAGTTTGTCGTCATCCCGGGATTTGCGCAGCAAATGCCCGGGACCCAGGGGTCACAAAAGTCTGGGTCCCGGTCTTCGCGCTTGCGCGCGAAACCGGGATGACGTCCAACATGTGTAAGGAAACAGGGACGAAGCAGGTGCAAACTTAGCAGCCTATCCCGCCCGCCGCCGGCGCTGCCCGAGGCTGCGGGAGACGGGGGCGTCTTCTTCCAGCGTCAGGCGTTCGACGAGGCGGGCGATGAAGGCGGAGAGCTGGTCGCGGATTTCGTAGGGCGCTTCCATCGGCAGGAAGTGCGAGGTGCCGCGAATGCCGCGCATCATCAGCGAGGGATTCTTCTGGATGATCTCGGCACGGACCTTTCCGGAAATCACCGAGTCCCGGTTGGGGCGCAGGATGACGATGGGGATCTTTTTCTTGCGCACCACGCGCAGCGCGCGCCAGGGCCGGTTGCGCTGCGCGCCAAAGGTTTTCGCTTCCCAGGTGGGGGTGCAGAGCAGTTTCCAGCTCTGCGTCTCGGCGTCCGCATGGCCGGTGTCGGCCCGGTCGAGACCGTCGAGCAGGTAGTCGGCGAGAAAGGGTTCGCGCCAGGACTTGAAGGCCGGCTTGCCGGAATAACCGTCCAGCGCCTCGCGGAAGGACTTGAACTCGGCGCGCCGCTTCTTGGCCCGCGCCGCCATGCCGTTGCGCGCCATCAGCCAGGCGACGGGCGGACAGACATGGTTCCAGAAATAGATCTTGCGCGACAGGATCACGGGGTCGGCCAGCACGAGCCCCTTGACGAGGTCCGGCCGCTTGCCGGCCACCAGCAGCGCGACGCACCCGCCCATCGAATGGCCGCCCAACACGACGCCGTGGGGCGCTTCCTCATCGAGGAAGGCAATGACGTCATCGCGGTACTTGTTCCAGGAGGTCAGCGCGCCTTTCGCCGGGAGGCTCGAGCGGCCATGCCCGCGCAGGTCCAGCGCGGCAACGCGGGCGCGCAGGCCGAGCGGCGCCAACATCGACTGGTAGGTCATGGCGTTGAAGCCGGTCGCGTGCAGCCAGACCGCCGCGTAGGGCTTGATCGGATCGCCGAACTCGATGCCGGCCATCTCGCCGCCGGATTTCAAGGGCTCGCGGAAACGGCGCATCAGACGGCGGCTCCGAATACCTTGCGGAGAAGGTCGCTTGTGCGCGCCACTGGGTTCTCCCGAATCTTCTTCTCCTCTTCGGCCACATAGAGGAAGACGCCGTCAAGACCGAGCTTTACCGCATGCGACGTCAAGTCCGCCTGCAGGGTGGAGGTCGCCCCGCCGAGACCGGCGCTGCCGGCGAAGTTCTCGAGCGCAGTGAAGGCGCCGGACTGGGCGAGCGCGGTGCGCACGTGCGGGGTGAAGGAAGCGGTCAG
>JBGSOU010000506.1:0-3414 GCA_041739025.1 Hyphomonas sp. | reverse complement strand
GCGACCAGCATGATCTCGTTCTCGGACTCCTCAATCATTTCAAGGGCCCGCACGGACTTGTCGCGGCCGACGAACAGCGGCGCCACCATGTCCGGGAAAACAACGATGTCCCTCAGCGGCAACACCGGCACTGTCTTCGATCTTGGCATTCGAATGCCTCCTTTACGTGGGCCCCGCATGGCAGCGGCCCGGAAACCCTAGACCACCATATGGGGCGATTATCGGGCGATGCGAAGGATGTGGAAACCGTTAAGCCCCCCTTCAACGCCAGCACTGCTCAACAAAGGTGTGAATTCAGCTAAGCCCCCCTCTCCCCCAGGGAGAGGAGGGGCCCATTGCGCAGCAATGGGAGGTGAGGAGCCTTCTCTCCGGAGTGAAGTACCGTGCGGCCGGATGCAACCTGTCTCCTCCCTGCGCGAAGCGTGGGGAGGGTTAGGGCGGGGCCAGTCTTGGGTCCTTCCCGCCACGCGCCTCCCGGCGCGCGGCCTCGCTCGGGAACTCGCAGTGCGATTTCTGATCCTCGCAAGCCCCTTGCCCTCCCCCCCGAGTCCGGCTTGATACCTCGTCCCGGCAGAAGGCCTGAGGGTTAAGGCGCGTTTAACGCTTTCGGAACCGTTTCGGTCTCTATCTGCAGGGTAATCCGCCGGCCTGGCCGGTGCCCCCAAGATGGAGACGCGGCCCCATGTCCTCAGCCCGGAATCTGAAGCCCGCCGACGACCTGCTCTCCGGCACCTCCGGCTACTCCGCCAAGGATATCGAGGTCCTCGAGGGCCTGGAGCCCGTCCGCAAGCGCCCCGGCATGTATATCGGCGGCACCGACGAGCGCGCCTTCCACCACCTGTTCGCCGAAGTGCTCGACAACGCCATGGACGAGGCCGTCGCCGGCTTCGCCAACCGCATCGAGATCAAGCTCACCTCTGACGGCTACCTGACCGTCACCGACAATGGCCGCGGCATCCCGGTCGACCCGCACCCGAAATTCCCCAAGAAATCCGCCCTAGAAGTCATCATGACGACGCTGCACTCGGGCGGCAAGTTCTCGGACAAGGCCTACTCCACCGCCGGCGGCCTGCACGGCGTCGGCATCTCGGTCGTCAACGCCCTTTCCGAGCATGTCGAGGTCGAAGTCGCCCGCGACCGCACCGTCTGGCGCCAGGAATTCTCGCGCGGCGCCCCGATGGGCAAGCTCGTCAAGGTCGGCGCCACGCCCAACCGTCGCGGCACCTCGGTGCGCTTCAAGCCGGACCCGCAGATCTTCGGCGACAAGCTGCGCTGGCGCCCCGCGCGCCTGTTCGGCATGGCCCGTTCCAAGGCCTACCTCTTCCGCGGCGTCAAAGTCCGCTGGTCCTGCGATCCGGACCTCCTGCCCGAGGACTCGAAAGTCCCCGCCGACGCCGTCCTCTCCTACCCCAACGGCCTCGCCGACCAGCTCGCCGAAGTCTTCGCCGACAAGGCCACCATCACCGAGCACCCCTTCACCGGCCTCGTTGACCTCGGCCATGACGGCAAATGCGAATGGGCGATTGCCTGGACGCAGGCCGGCTTCGGCGAGCAGGACGGCTTTGCCCGCTCTTATTGCAACACCATCCCGACGCCCGAAGGCGGCACCCACGAGGCCGGCTTCCGCTCGGCCATTACCAAGGGCCTGCGCAATTTCGGCGACCTCACCGGCAATAAGAAAGCCGCCGAGATCACCGCCGAGGACGTGATGGGCCATTCCGGCTTCCTGCTCTCGGTCTTCATCCGGGGCCCGGAATTCGTCGGCCAGACGAAAGACAAGCTCTCCTCCACCCACGCCTTCCGCCTCGTCGAGGCGGCCGTGCGCGACCATTTCGATCACTGGCTCGCCCAGTCGCCGAAGGAAGCGAACAAGCTCCTCTCCTGGGCCATCGACCGCGCCGACGAGCGCGCCAAGCGCCGCAAGGCGAAGGAAATCAGCCGCAAGTCGGCCACCAAGAAACTCCGCCTGCCCGGCAAGCTGGCCGACTGCTCGGCCAAGGGCCCGGAAGGCACCGAGCTCTTCCTCGTCGAAGGCGACTCGGCCGGCGGCTCCGCCAAGCAGGCCCGCAACCGCGAGACGCAGGCGATCCTGCCCCTGCGCGGCAAGATCCTGAACGTCGAAAGCGCCTCCGACGACAAGCTGATGGGCAATCAGGAACTCGCCGACCTGTCGCTGGCCCTCGGCACGGAGCTGGGCCGCAAGTTCAACCTCGATGACCTGCGCTACGAGCGCATCATCATCATGACCGATGCCGACGTCGACGGCGCCCATATCGCGGCGCTGCTGATCACCTTCTTCTACCGCCTGACCCCCGGCCTGATCGAAGCCGGCCGCCTCTATCTGGCCCAGCCGCCGCTCTACAAGCTCGCCAACAAGGGCAACATCCACTACGCGATGGATGATGAAGACCGGGCCCGGATCACCAAGGAACACTTCAAGGGCAACCAGAAGATCGAGCTGACCCGCTTCAAGGGTCTCGGCGAGATGAACCCCGCCCAGCTGAAGGAAACCACCATGAGCCCGGGCAGCCGCACCCTCGCGCGCGTCACCCTGCCGGACTCGATGGACGAGCTGATCGAGATGAAGCCCGCCGACCTGATCAACACCCTGATGGGCAAGAAGGCGGAACTCCGCTTTAAGTTCATCCAGGACAACGCCGCCTTCGTCGAAACCCTTGACATCTAAAAGCCCCTTCTCCCTGACCCCTCTTTCGCCAGCGGGAGGGGGTATAGTTATATCCGATAGAAAAATACCGCAGTGAATCGATGCCTTAATCCCCGTTCTGGTGAGGTCTGGGATTAAGATCCTAGGTCTTTGATTTCCGACTCGATGAGCTTGTACCAAACTCTCGTTCCTGACCATTCCGGGCCTAAAGGCCCGCCCCATCGCCGAGCTCGGCCAACGCATCCTGCGCGACCTCAATGCCGCCGCGTTCGAGGCGTCGTTGAACACGTCCTGACCAGGCGAGCAGACTGGCGCAGCAAACCGGCCGGCCCCGCGCCGCACCGGGCGCTGGTGCTGCAAGTGTCTAAAGCCGCATCACATCCGCAAGGCTCACCCGGATCTGCCGGAGGCCCGCCACCTCGACAATCCGTCCACGCACCATCACCGGATCGGCCACCAGTTCCAGCACGTCCGGCCCGAAGGCCTGCCCGCGCGCATTCAGGAACAACAGCGCCGCCTTGCCATCGCTGCAGCGGCCCGTCTCGCAGAAGGCCAGCGGCAGGCCGCCTTTCGCGCACAGCGCCGCGCAGGCCTTGTGCGTCTTGCCATGCCCGGGCCGCATCGCGCCGAACCAGCATTTCGCATCGAGGATCTCGCCGGTCATCATCACCTCGCCCAGGTCTTTCTCCGGGCCCGGCAGTACCCGCCCCGGCGCCGGATCCGGATACACCCCGTCCACCGCCATCATC
>JBGSOU010000250.1:0-2918 GCA_041739025.1 Hyphomonas sp. | reverse complement strand
GCCGCCTGCCCCGGCACCTGCGGCGCCCGCCGAGACCGCCCGCACGACCCGCGGCAACCTGGTGACCGAGAACATCCCCGAAGCACCGCCTGAACTGGTGGAGCGGCTGGAGCGCTACGAGAACGTCCGCGGCCACAGCTTCCAGGACTGGACCGGCGAGGGCGGCATTCTGGTGGCGACCCGGTTTGCGGAGGTCAACGCGGTCCATGAAGTACGCTTTCCCGGCGGCGCGCGGCGCCAGCTGACGTTCTACAAGGAGCCGGTGAACACCGCCGATGTGAGCCCGCAGGGCGGCGCCTTCCTGTTCTCGAAGGACCGGGGCGGCGACGAATATTACCAAGCCTACCGGTTCGATCTCGAAACCGGCAAGGTGACGCAATACTCCGATCCCGGATCACGCAATGGCGGCGGCCTCTGGTCGGATGACGGCGCGCTGGTGGCCTGGGCCCGCACGCAGGCGGGTGATCCGGACAATGACATCCTGATCGGCAACCCGGCGGACCCGGCGAGCGTTCGCGTGGCGCTGGACGGCGAAGGCGCGATCGGGCCGGTGGACTGGTCGGGCGATGGCAAGACGCTGCTGCTGCAACGCTACAAGTCGATCGCGAAGAGCCACATCTTCAGCCTCGACATCGCGACCGGCACATTGACGGAGATCAATCCGGGCGACGACGTGGCCTATTCCGGCGCGGCGCTGCTGCCGGACGGCTCGGTGCTGACGGTGACCGACAAGGACAGCGAGTTCCAGAACCTCGTGCGCTTCGCGCCGGACGGCACGATGACGAACTATACCGGCAATATCGAATGGGACGTGTCCGACTGGGCGCTGTCGCCCGACGAGAAGACGGTGGCCCTCACGATCAATGAAGGCGGGCTGGGCACGATCCGCCTGCTGGAGCTGGAAAGCGGCCATGTGCGGCCGGGGCCGACCCTGCCGGTGGGCATTGCGAGCGGTCTGGTCTTCTCGCCCGGCGGCAACCAGATCGGCTTTACCTTCAACGGCGCCACCAGCCCGGCGGATGCCTGGTCGTTCGATGTGGCGACGCTGAACCTGACACGCTGGACCGAGGCGGAGACCGGCGGGCTGGATCCGGACAGCTTCATCACGCCGGACATGTTCAGCTACCGGAACGCCGACGGCATGGACATTCCGGCCTTCATCTACCGCCCCGAGGGCGACGGTCCGCACCCGGTGATCATCTCGATCCATGGCGGGCCGGAGAGCCAGTCGCGCCCCGGATTCTCATCGACCTATCAATACTGGGCCAAGGAGATGGGGCTGGCGGTGATTGTGCCGAACGTTCGGGGATCGTCCGGGTACGGTAAAACCTATGTGTCGCTCGACAATGGCCTGAACCGGAAGAAATCGGTGGAAGACATCGGCGCGCTGCTCGACTGGATCGCGGCCCAGCCGGATCTCGGCGCGGACAAGGTGGTGGTCCATGGCGGCTCGTATGGCGGCTACATGGTTCTGGCCGCGATGATCGACTATGCGGACCGCCTCGCGGCGGGGGTCGATATTGTCGGCATTTCGGACTTCAAGACCTTCCTCGAAAATACCGAAGGCTATCGCCGGGACCTGCGCCGGGCGGAATATGGCGACGAGCGCGATCCGGTGGTTGCCGCCTTCTTCGAAGCGATCTCGCCGCTGCGCAATGCCGCGAAGATCACCAAGCCGATGCTGGTGATCCAGGGCTTCAACGATCCGCGCGTGCCCTATACCGAGGCCGAGCAGATCCTCGCCGCGCTGAAACAGAACGGGGTCACGGCCTGGTTCATGATGGCGCTGGACGAGGGACACGGCTTCCGCAAGCAGGCCAACCGTGAGGCGCAGCGCAAGGCGGAGACACTGTTCCTGCAGAAGGTGCTGGGGAGCGAATGACCGCCCCCTCGCCCGCGCGCGGGACCGGCCTAGATCCGCTGTCTGAAACCCGATGTCCGGAGGACCAAACTTGATCACGCTGCACCATCTCGAGAAATCCCAGTCGATCCGCATCCTCTGGCTGCTGGAGGAGCTGGGCGCGCCGTACGAGATCAAGCTGTATGACCGTGATCCGAAGACGCGGCTGGCGCCGGCGGCCTACAAGGCGGTCTCGCCGCTCGGCACGGCGCCGGTGATCACCGACGGGGATGTGACGCTGGCCGAGACCAATGCGATCATCGACTATATTCTCGACCAGCACGGCAACGGCCGCCTGCGGCCGGCGGCGGGCACGCCGGAGCGGGCGCCTTACCTGTTCTGGTTCCACACCGCGCAGGGCAGCCTGCAGCCGCTCCTGACCAACAAGTTCGTGATGATGGCGCTGACGACGCGGGCGCCTTTCCTGGTGCGGCCGATTGCGAAATCGCTGGTCGCGGCGCTGGATGCGGGCTTCTTCGGGCCGCGCCTCGACGCGCTGATGGGCGAGATCGAGGCCGCGCTCGGCAAATCGAAATGGTTTGCCGGGGACGCGCTGACGGCGGCGGACATCGTGATGGGCTATTCGATGGAACTCGCTGCCCACCGCGCCGGCATGGACGAGACACGCTTTCCCAACGCGCACCGCTTCCTGAAGCAGATGCGCGAGACGCCGTCCTACATCCGCGCGATGGAGAAGGACGGCAAGGGGACGATCCTTCTGTAGCGGTCACCTTCTGGACTGCGGAAGCGATGCATCCCATTCGATGGCCGCTGGCCATCGAGGGTGAGGAAAAGACGACCACCATGCGCCGGAGAATGAGGTAAGGTGGGGGCTTCTGTTGCCAGGCGCCCCCGGGCCCCGCCTACGGGTCTGAAACCGTAGGACTTAGGTCGGAAAAACCGTCACCGCTTACGCGGCGAGCAGTTCGCCCTCAGCAAAGTTGTCGTTTGCAACTATTTGCTTTTGAGCTTCTAACGCAGCTCAAGCGAGCGAAAGCCTCGTCTTTACACGTCCGTC
>JBGSOU010000375.1:0-2594 GCA_041739025.1 Hyphomonas sp. | reverse complement strand
CCCCGTGCTGAAAGCCAACGGCGCGACTGTCGATTATTACAAGACCGGCCACTCCTACATCAAGCGCCGCACGAACGAGCTCGGCGCGCTCGCCGGCTTCGAGAAGTCCGGCCACTTCTTCTTCCGCCCGCCCATCGGCCTCGGCTATGATTGCGGCCTCACCGCCGCCAAGGCGATCCTCGAAATGCTGGACCGCAACCCCGGCAGGACGATGGCCGATCTCAAGGGTGAGCTGGGTGTTGCCTGGACCTCGCTGACCATGTCGCCCCATTGCGGCGACGAGGTGAAGTACGGCATTGTCGACAAGATGGTCGCCGAGTACCAGGCCCTGAACGGCACGACGATCCTTGGACGGAAGGTCGTGGACGTGAACACCGTCAACGGCGCGCGTGTCACGCTGGAAGACGGCTCATGGGTGCTGGTGCGCGCCTCGTCCAACAAGCCGGAACTCGTGGTCGTCGTCGAATCGATGGCCAGCGAGGCCGACATGAAGGACCTCTTTCACAAGGAAGTGAAGCCCCGCCTCGGCAAGCACGCGGAAGTCGGCGCGTACAATCAGGAAATCTGACGGGCTAGGACCAGAGCGTGAAAAGCCCGGCGAGGATCAATCCGAGGCCGATGAAGTATTTCACGCTCAGCGTCTCGCCCAGCCACAGCACGGCAAACAGCGGCACAAGCACATAGGTCACCGCCATGAACGAGTACGCATAGGACAGCGGCACGGACTTCAGGACGTATACCCACAGGAAGGTCGCGCCGGCATATAGCGTCATCGCGGAGATGAAGATCGGGTCCAGCACCAGTTGCTGGAAGCCGCTGCCGGGATAGGCCGCCAGCCGCTGGCCGGACATCTTGAACAGCACCTGGCCAAACGCCACGAGCGCCGGCGTCAGCACCATCAGCCCGAAGACGTGCGGAGCAATCGCTTTCATGCGCGCAGTTCCCGGGCGACCGGCTGCGGTGCGGCGGTATCGCGTTCCTCGATCGGCGGTGCGCCAAACAGCGCGCGCTCGCCCCGGGCCGGGGCCTGCGACAGGTAGAAGATCCGCTTCTGTTCGATCCGTCCACGCGAGACCGAATCGAGGATCACGCCGCACGACATCGCCAGCATCGCGCCCACCAGCAGCGTCATCGCCAGCATCACCGTGGGAATGCGCGAGACAAGGCCGGTGGACAGGAATTCCGCCACGATGGGCAGCATCAGCGCCGCGCAGGCGGCAAACAGCGCGGCGGAAATCGCGCTGAAGAACACGAAAGGCTTGGTTTCCTTCAGCAGCATCGCCATCATGCCGAGGATGCGCGCGCCGTCCCGGAACGTGGACAGCTTGCTGGCAGAGCCTTCAACCCGGCGGCCATAGTCAAACTCGATCTCGGTCACCGGCAGGCGCAAGGTGGAGGCGTGTACGGACATTTCCGTCTCGATCTCGAAGCCGGCGGAATTGGCCGGAAAGCTCTTGGCAAAGCGGCGCGTGAAGACGCGGTAGCCGGAGAAGATGTCGGTGAAGTCGCGCCCGAACATCGCCTGATAGACGCGGTTGAACATCTGGTTGCCCAGCGCGTGCCCGCGCCGTCCGGCGTCTTCCGTGATGTTGCGGCGCGTGCCCACCACCATGTCGGCCCGGTCGGTCAGCAGCGCATCGATCATGCGTGGCGCAGCCGCCGCGTCATACGTGCCGTCGCCGTCTGCCATGATATAGATATCGGCCTCGATGTCGGCAAACATCTGGCGCACCACGTTGCCCTTGCCCTGGCGCCGGCAGGTGATGACCGTCGCGCCGGCGATCGCCGCCTGCTGCGCCGTGTCATCGGTGGAGTTGTTGTCGTACACATAGATCCGCGCGCCCGGCAGCGCCTTGCGGAAGGAAATCACCACCGACGCAATCGACAAACCCTCATTGTAGCAGGGCAACAGGACGGCGAGGCTGTAGCGGCTGGTATCGGTCATCATCGCGTTCAGTCTTTGGTGAAGGTTTGCATGTCATATCCGCCACTGGTTAAGTTAGCCTTGCGTGAGAGGCAGGTTCCCGATGACGGTGCGCGCCCGCTCCGCACAGTTTGCTGAAAGCCATGCCGGGCTGCTCCTCTCGGCGGCCGTTGTGACGAGCCTGTTGATCGTCAGTCTGCTGATCGGACAGTTCGGCCGGATCGGGCCGGACGGCGACGACGTGATGCGCCTCGTTCAGGTGCGCGACCTCCTGAACGGGCAGGGCTGGTTCGATCTGGTGCAGCCGCGTCTTGGTCCGGATGGCGGTACGCTGATGCACTGGTCGCGCCTCGTGGACCTCCCGATCGCCGCCATCGCCCACACGCTTACCCCGTTCATCGGGCAGGGCGCCGCATTGCGCATCGCCTGGACGGTCTGGCCGCTGATCAGTGTGCTGATTGTCGTGGGTGGTCTCGTCGCCGGCGCGCGGGCCTTCGGCGGGCGCAGCGTGCTGCTGTTCGCCTGCCTCCTTGGCTTCGCGGTGCTTTACCGTCATTTCCGCTTCCTGCCGGGCGCCATCGATCACCACAATCTCCAGCTCGGCCTCTTGATGCTGGCCGCTGGAAGCCTGCTGCGGCGGGAGCATGCCGGCGCGATGGCCCTCGCTGGC
>JBGSOU010000348.1:0-3091 GCA_041739025.1 Hyphomonas sp. | reverse complement strand
CGATGTTGGCGTCGGCGGCGCGCAGGTTGGCCTCCGATTGCATCAGGTCGGGGCGGCGCAACAACAAGGCCGACGGCAGGCCGGGATCGGCCACGGGCAAGGCAATTGCGAGAATATCCTCGCCCGGCGCCTGATAGCCTTGCGGAACCTGACCCAAGAGGATCGCCAGTGCGGTTTCGAGGCCGGCGATCTGGGACTCAAGCTCGGGGATCCGGGCGCGCGCGGTGGCCAGCTGCGCTTCCTGGCTCGACACATCGAAGCCTGAAATCACACCGGCCTTGTAGCGGGCCTGCACGATTTCGAAGACGCGCTCGGCAATCTCGAGATTCGATTGTGCGACGTTCAGCTGTTCACGGCTGCTCAGCAGACTGAAATAGGTCGTGGCAACATCCGACTGGACGGTGAGCTCCAACGCGCGCTGGGAAAACACGGCGGCGTCCAAGTCTGCCCGCGCGGCCGCGCGGTCCGCTGCATTCGCGCCGAAGAGGTCGAGCTGATAGGACGCCGAGAGCCGTCCCGAGGAGGAGACGTCGTCCAGGCCGGACTCGGTGTCGCTTGCGGCCGACAGGCTGGCACTGGCTTGCGGCAGGAGGGATGCGTTGCTGACCTTGAGCGAGGCGCGGGACGCTTCGACATTTGCCACGCCCTGTGCGAGCGTCTGGTTGGCGCGCAGCGCTTCGACCACGAGCCCGTCGAGCGCCGCACTGTTGAAGGCGGACCACCAGACCTGCTCGGGCCCAGCCAGTGCCGCGACCTCGCTGCGATAGTCATAGCCATCCGGCATGGCGATGCCGGCGTTGACATCGCTTGAAGAGGCGGCGCCGAAACTGGCGCAGCCAGCGACGAGCAGCACCGAGGAAGACAGAAGAAGTTGACGCAGCATATGGGGTTACTCCGAAGCGAGCGCGGCGACCGGATCCAGCCGCGAGGCCTGGCGGGCCGGCAGAAGACCAAAGACCAGGCCGGTGCCGAGCGCCGAGCAGAAGGCGAGAATGGCAGGCGTGGCGGTGACTGCCACCGTGACGCCGGACTGCGCAAGAATGAAGCATACGCCAAACCCGATCAACACGCCCACGATGCCGCCCAGACCGCCGACGACGAGGGCCTCGACCACGAATTGAGTCATGATGTCCGAACGGCGCGCGCCTGTGGCCATGCGCACGCCAATTTCGCGTGTGCGCTCAGAGACGCTGACCAGCATGATGTTCATCACGCCGATCCCGCCGACAAGCAACGAGATGGCGGCGACGGAACCGAGCAGAAGCGAGAAGGAATTCTGTGTTTCCTCGACCGATTCAAGGATCGACGCGGTGTTGCGGATCTGAAAGTCTTCCGTACCATGACGGGCGAGAAGAAGCGCCTGTGCGGCGGCTTCTGTTTCGGCAATCTGGCTGGTGTCTTCAACGGCGATGGTGATCGAAGACAGATACCGCTGCCCGAAGACGCGCATCATCCCGGTTGTGATGGGCACGAGCGCGATGTCGTCCTGATCCTGCCCCCATGAGGAGGCGCCCTTTTCTTCCAGTACGCCAGCCACCTCAAATGGGGCTCCCCCCAGGAACACGTATTGGCCCACGGCGCCTTCGACATTGTCGAACAGGTTTCCGGCCGTGGTGGTACCGAGTACGACGACACCGATCCGGTTGCTGACGTCTTCTGCGGTGAAGAAGGTTCCGTATTTCATGTCGCGGTTCTGGGCGATGGGCCAGGCCTCCGAGACCCCTTCGATGGAGCTGGAATAGTCCTTGGCGCCCACCCGGAGCGTAGCGTTTCCGGACCGCGAGGGCACGGTTGCCTCGATATTGTCGAGTTCGCCGAGTGCGGCGGAATCTTCCAGCGTCAGGGTGGCGACGGCATCGCCGCGCATCCGCGTGCCGGGCGCGCCCGGCCGCACGAAGAGCAGGTTCGGCCCCATCGATTCAAACCGCGCCATCACGTCGGCGCGGCTGCCCTCCCCGATGGCGAGCATGGCGACAACGGCTGACACGCCGATCACGACCCCCAGCAGCGTCAGCGCCGTACGGAACAGGTTTGCCCGCAGGGAGCGGAAAGCCATTTTCACAGACTCGACCACCTGCACGAAAGGCGATGGGCCCTTGCGGTCCGGCAAGCTCGGCGGTGCCTCATCTTGGAGTCCCTGCTCCGCGCCTGAGTCAGACAGGATCCTTCCGTCCCGGATTTCGATGCGGCGCCTGGCGCGTTCGGCCACTTTCGGATCATGTGTGATCAGGATGATCGTGCGCCCGTCCGCATGCATGGTCTCCAGAAGGTTGAGCAGTTCGTTGCTGGTTCCGGAATCGAGCGCACCTGTCGGCTCATCGGCCAGAACAACTTCCGCGTCATTCACCAGTGCGCGGGCCACCGCCACGCGCTGCTGCTGACCGCCGGAGAGCTGGCCGGGCTTGTGATGCAAGCGGTCCCCAAGTCCCAACGTGCCGAGCAGCTCAGCGGCCTTGGTCCGGCGCTCGGTGAGATTGAGACCAGCATAAACCGCGGGGAGTTCGACATTCTCGGACGCGGAGACGCTGGCGAGGAGATTGTAACGCTGAAAGATGAAGCCGAACGTCTTGCGGCGCAGCGTCGCCAGCGCATCGGCATCGAGTTCCGATATATTCTGTCCACGGATCTTGTAGGTTCCACCCGTCGGCCGGTCGAGACAGCCCAGGATGTTCATCAGCGTCGATTTGCCCGAACCGGACTGACCGACAATGGCAACAAATTCACCTTTTCGGATCGTCAGGGTGACCCCATCCAGCGCACGTACTTCTGTGTCGCCGGCACCGTAGTACCGGTCCACATCCCGCAGTTCGATCAAGGGCGCTGTCATCATGGCCAACCTAGCCTGGTGGCCGCATGCCGGGGCCAGGGCCGGGTCCCGGCGGCGGCGTGGTTGACGCTTTTGAAGGGGCTTCGAGCTTCACTTCACCGGTCACCACGGACTGGCCCGGCTCGAGACCGAACAGGATCTGCGCCTGCGTCCGGGTTTTCAGGCCGACCAGGACGGGCCGGGGACGCGCTTCACCCCGAGCGTCGATGACGATGACGGCAGCCAGGGTGGCCTCCGGGTTGGCGTCGCGCGCCTTTTCGAATT
>JBGSOU010000325.1:0-3772 GCA_041739025.1 Hyphomonas sp. | reverse complement strand
GACGCCGCTGCCTTCGCCGCATCGCCGGATGCGCCCTACGTGCAGACGCTGCTGCAGGCCGAAGGCGTGCACCTTTTGCCGTTCGAGCGCGCCGAGGCCATCGCCCGGCGGGATGACGGCCTGTCCTCGGTGGTCCTGCTGCGCGGCATCGCGGACATCGGCGCGGATATTCCCGAACGCGACGTTCCGCTTGTGGCGGCCGTGGCACAGCTGGTGGTGCGCAAGGATATCCATCCGGCCATCGAGGCCGTGCTGCTGGATGCGGCCAGCGCCATCCATGCCGAGCCGAGCCTCTTTTCGCCGTCCGGCCAGTTCCCGAACCTGACCCATGCCGACCTGCCGGTCAGCCGCCAGACCACGCGGTTCTACCGCGATGGCCCGTCTTTCCTGAGACGGTATTTTCCGTTCGGTGTCGCCAACTTCCTCGACCGGGCCTGGGTGCTGGCGATTCCGCTGCTGACGCTCGCCTTTCCGCTCGTGAGGGCCGCCCCGCCGATCTATCGCTGGCGCGTGCGCCGCCGGATCTACATCTGGTACAAGGACCTGCGCGCGCTGGAAGAAGAGGGCAGGGCGACGCCCGCCGGTGAGGCCCGCACCTCGGTGCTGAGCCGGCTGGAGCGGTTGCAGGCTGATATCGGCGGTCTGGACGTGCCACTGTCCTACACCGACGACCTCTACCGCCTGCGCAGCCATGTCGAGTTCGTGAAGCAGCTGCTCGGCGCGCCGCCGAAGCCGGGACTCTAGAGCAGGCCGGCGGCCTTTGCGGCGGGTTGGTAGGTGCGCGACACCGGCGCTTCCTTGCCGGAGGGCAAAACCAGATACACCTTGCCGCCGGCGCGCTTGACGTCCCGCACCGCCGCTTTCGAAATCCACCAGGACCTGTGCACCTGCAGCCCGCCGGCGCTGTCCAGTTCGCGCAGGGCATCGGCCAGCCGCATCAGGATCAACTCTTCACCGAGGCTGGTGTGAATGCGCAGGTAATGATCCTCGGATGAGACGGCATGCAACTCCGCCTGACGGAATTTGAGCGGCAGCCGGGACAGGAAGGTCTCAACCGGCCCGGCGCCTGCGGGCGCATCGGTCGGCGGCGGCGCGAGGATCGACTTGTCCGCCATGAACCCGATACCGGTCATGGCGATCGAGATCACCCAGACCAGTCCGAACATCCGGGGCAGGAATTGCAGGGGAATGGTCTGGCCCGTGAGGGCCAGTTCGAGCAGCATCAGCGCAGCGGTCACGCCGAGCGCCGCGCTGACGGATGTGACGGCAACGGCGACAACGATGTGGCTGTCCGGCCGGAACCGGTCGAGCAGCGCCCGACCGGCCTCGGCGGCGTAGCTGCCGAGCATCACCAGACCGACCCAGTAGACGGCGCGGAGGGCGAAGGGTGCGCCAGCCGTCGAATCGTAGGGATTGATGAAGGCCAGAAACAGGCCTGCGGCGCCGAACACGCCGAACTCCCTGAGGCGCCGGGGCCAGTTGATGGTCATGACGCGGGACGAGCCTCCTGCATTTGGCGCTTCGCGAACGGTAATGGCTGCATTTCGCGAAGGATTCCAGCCGTTGCACGTAGATGCGGTGGCGCGGCCCGGGGCGTGCGCAGAGATTGGCCGGGCCGGACACAACCCCGTCTCTTCACCGGCCGAAACCAGCCCTCAAGCCGCCCCGGAGTCCAGATCCCATGACCGATTTTGCCGCCTCGCCGAAACTGCCCGGCCTTTCACTCCGCCGCCTCTGGCAGCGCCGCAAGAACACGTTGATCGTGCTGGCGGCATTGGCCGGGTATGCCTGGCTTTCCAACCTGATCCTGGCCTCACAAGGCGCTGGCGCCGTGCGTCTCCGGGTTGACCTGTCGCCGCTGCTGGACGTTTCCCCGGCCATTCAGGCCCATATCGCCGGGGCGGTCTCGTCCTTCCTGATCGGTTCGGTCCTGCTGATCGGCGTCAAGGGGCGCACCTTCCACCGCACGCTGGGCTACACTTGGGTCGCAACGATGACGGTCACCGCGATCAGTTCGCTGTTCATCACGGGCATCAATGGCCACAATTACAGCTTCATCCACCTGCTCTCCGGCTGGACGATGATCGTGCTGCCGATGGGGCTCGCCGCCGCCCGCCGCCGTGACATCGCCAAGCACCGCAAGGAGATGACCGGCATGTTCTTCGGCGGCATGCTGATCGCGGGCCTGTTCAGCTTTCTGCCAGGCCGTCTGATGTGGCATCTCTTCTTTGCCGTCTGAGCGATCTTCCCGCCTTACGAGCGTCACCGAACAAGGCTAGAACCTCCTCAGGGTCGATCGGCGCTGAGGAGGAAACCATGAAGAAACTTGCATCACTTGCCGTGCTGTCCGTGCTGGCCGGATGCCAGTCTGCCGGCAATCTGCCGCTGATCGGTGACGTCTTCGCGCCGAAGTCTGCCGAGGAAGCGCTTGAGCCCTACTACCGCGCGCTGCCGGATGATTTTTATCCGCAAGCGCCCAAGGGGCTGGCGCTGCCGGCATCGGGAACGGCCATTTCGCGCATTCTGGTTGCGTCCTGCCTCGATGAGGAACTGGGCGACAGTCCGGTGATGCGCACGATTGCCCGCGAAGATGCCGACCTGTTCCTGATGATCGGCGACAATGTCTACGGCGATAAGGACGGCCCCGCCTACCGGAACAACGAGGCCGATCTCGACGAGCTGCGCGCCAGCTTCCGCGATCTTGCCGCGCGCGAGGACTTCAAGGCCGTGCGCGCCAAGTTTCCGATGATGGTGGCTTGGGACGACCATGACTATGGCGCCAACGATGCCGGCAAGGAATTCCCGTTCAAGCGCCTGTCCGAGCGGATCCACGAGCGGTTCTGGGGCATCGATGACCAGGATGTTGGTGCCTATCCCGGCACTTATTATGCCCGCACGTTCGGTCCGGAGGGCCAGCGCACGCAGGTGATCATGCTGGACACCCGCTTCTTCCGTTCGGCGCTGACCCCGACCGATGAGTGGGGCAAGAAGGGCAAGGAACGCTACATCCCGTCAACCGATCCGGCGCAGGACATGCTCGGCAACGACCAGTGGACCTGGCTCGAAAACCGGCTGCAGGACCCGGCGGACCTGCGCGTGATCGTCTCCTCGATCCAGGTCCTGCCGACCGACGGGCACGGGTTCGAAGCCTGGCACACCCTGCCGCTCGAGCAGCAGCGCCTGCTGCGGCTGATCCGGGAGACCGAGGCCAAAGGCGTCGTGTTCGTCTCGGGCGACCGGCACACGGCGTTCCTTTATGAGAACAGGACGGCGCTGACCTATCCGGTGTCCGAAATCACCGCCTCGTCGGTGAACGTGTCGTTCGCCACCACCAGCCCCGAGGTCGACAGCGCGCAAATCGGCGAAGGCTATCCGCCGGCCAACTTTGGGGCCCTCGGCATCGATTGGGCCGCCGGCACCGTGAGCCTCGAGGTCAAGTCGGAGACGGGTGAAACCGTACGTCAGGCGACCGCCCGGTTTCGCTGATCCTCAACGCACATGTCAGGCTACAGGACTGTGATCACCCTGATCCTTGCGATCTGCCTGATGCAGGCGGCTGCGAGTTTTCTTGGCGTGATCACGCCGGTCGGGCTGACCGAACTCAAGGCCGGTGAAACCCTCACCGGTCTGATCGGCGCGGTTTACTCGGCAGGTTTCATGGCCGGCGCCTGGGGCGGACCCGCCCTGCTGGGCCGCTATGGCACCATCCGCCTCTATGCGACCGCCGCCGCGATCACGGCCGTCTGCGCCCTGGCGATGGGCATGGTGCCCG
>JBGSOU010000314.1:0-7660 GCA_041739025.1 Hyphomonas sp. | reverse complement strand
CGCCGCGTCGGTCTTCTCGTCGGCGACCAGCGCATATTCGCCGTTCCAGGCGAGCTTCATTTCGCCGCCGGCAAAGCTCCCGACCCGGACCTTCGGACCCTGCAGATCCGCCAGCGCCGTCGCGCCTTCGGCTTCGGCCATCGCCAGCGAGGTTTGCGCGACGACGTCAATCGCGGTGCGGGCCGGCTCGTCGCCGTCGAACTGCACCATCGACTTGCGATAGTCCTCGGCATTCTCCGTCGCCCGGATGATCCGCGCCATGATGGCAACGGCGGTCGCCGGGTGGTGGCCCACCGCCGTCTCCGCCGACAGCATCACCGCGTCCGCGCCCTGATAGATGGCGGTCGCCACATCGGACGCTTCGGCGCGCGTCGGCGCAGAATTTTCGATCATCGATTCCAGCATCTGCGTCGCCACGATCACCGGCCGTCCGGCAGCCCGCGCCGCGCGGATGATGCGCCGCTGGATCACCGGCACTTCTTCCGGCGGATACTCCACTCCGAGGTCTCCCCGCGCCACCATCACACCGTCGGACGCATGGATGATCTCGCGCAACTCGCCCAGCGCGGCCGGCTTCTCCAGCTTCGCGATCAGCGGGGCCCGGCCATTGATGATGGCCTTGGTCATCGCGATGTCGGCCACCGACTGAACAAAGGACAGCGCCACGAGATCGACGCCGATCGACAATGCGAATTCGAGGTCTGCCTTGTCCTTGTCGGTGAGCGCCTTCACCGGCAGCGCCTTGCCGCGCACGGTGAAGCCCTTCTTGTCGGAAATCTTGCCCGGCACGTCGGCGCGCACCTTGGGCGCCTTGCCGGCCGCGGTCACCGTGAAGATCAGCTTGCCGTCATCGACCAGGATCGTGTCACCGACTTCCAGCTGGTCGAGGATCGCCTTGTGCGGCACCGGGATGGTGTCCGCCGCGTCGGTCTTCTCGTCGGCGACCAGCGCATATTCGCCGTTCCAGGCGAGCTTCATTTCGCCGCCGGCAAAGCTCCCGACCCGGACCTTCGGACCCTGCAGATCCGCCAGCGCCGCAAGTGGCCGGCCGACCAGCGCCTCGACCTGACGGACGATGTCCAGCGTCGCGCGGTGGTCCTCGTGGCTGCCATGCGAGAAGTTCAGCCGGAACACATCCGCCCCCGCCTCTGCCAGCGCACGGATCTCCTTCAGCGTCCGGCTGCGCGGCCCGAGGGTCGCAACGATTTTCGCGTTTTCAACACGCAGGCGGGCTTTGGGCATCTTGGTTTCCTCGATGACAAGGATGTCAGCGCCGTCCTACAGCGACTCGGGGTTTGCTCGCTAGGCTTCAAATTCTTTCAGCCGCCTGCATCCAAATGCGCCTGATCACGCATCTCAGCTCCGAACACCGGAGTGAGACACATGAAATCGAAACTCGCCGCCCTGGCTTTGCTGGCCCTTCCCATCGGCTGCACCACCTCGCCCGAACCCGCTGAGAACCCCGAAGCGAGCGCACGCACTACAGAGATCATGGTTCTCGGCACCTACCACATGGACAATCCCGGCGCCGACCTGGTCAACATGCACTCCGACGACGTGCTTTCCCCTGCGCGCCAAGCCGAGCTCGAAGCGCTCGTCCGGCGCCTCGCGGCCTTCCAGCCCACGGCGATCATGGTGGAGGCTGAAAGCAAGCGCCCCGACCTGATCGATACCGGCTACCTGAATTTCACTCCCGACCAGCTTGGGTCTGACCGAAACGAGATCACCCAGATCGCCTACCGGCTCGCGCATGAGCTGCGCATCGAGCGGGTCTACGGCGTTGATACGCGCGAAGGCGAGATCGATTTCTTCCCGTTCGAAAAGGTGCAATCCTTCGAAGCCGCCAAGGGCATCGACGTGACCGGCCCGATGATTGGGCAGGTGCAGGCCGAAGCGGCCGAATTCTCGGAGGCACAGAAGACCGAGACGATCTCGCACCTGCTCGCACGCCAGAATGATCCGGCGCGGATCAAGGCGATGCATGGCGCCTTCTACTACGGCCTGCTCGAACTCGCCGATGCGACGAGCCAGCCCGGCGCGCAACTAAATTATGGCTGGTACGCGCGCAATGCGCTCACCTTCAGCAAGATCGCCGCAACAACCGAGCCCGGCGACCGCGTGATCGTCCTCTACGGTTCCGGCCATGCCTATTGGCTGCGCCACTTCACCGAAAACACGCCGGGTTTCTCGCTCGTCGAGCCCGCAGGCTATCTCGAAGATTAGGCGGGCTGGATCAGGTCCCACAAGTTCCCGAAATCATCGCGGAACACCGCGACCGTTCCATAAACTTCCCGGCGCGGCGCCTCCATGAACGTCACGCCCCGTTCGAGGAAGGCCGCATGGTCGCGGTCGAAATCATCCGTCTCCAGAAAGAAGGCGACGCGGTCGCCCGTCTGGTTGCCGATTGCGGCGCCCTGGCGCTGGCCGCGGCCCTCGGCCAGCAGTAGCCGCGCCTCGCCGCCTTTTGGCGACACCACAACCCAGCGCTTGCCTTCGCCGAGCGCCGCATCCTCAATGAGTTCGAATCCGAGTTTGCCCACGAAGAAGTCTATCCCCGCCGCGTAGTCCGGCACGAGAAACGTCACGGTTTTCAGCCGCATGGCCCAAGCCTCCTCCGGCCGGCCCGCCTGGCGTCTCGCCGCACCGTCCAACTCTCTCCTTACCCCGACTCCCGCGCATCGGCGAAGCACCGGCGCGCAGCCCCCCCACAATGCCGGACACCGGCTTGCCCGATAGCCAGGTAACATACCGTTTTTATTCATTTTTCGTCTGGATTATGTCGAAACAAAAACGGTAATCCGCCCGAATTTCAAGCATTTGAAACCACGCATTTTAACCACTGCCGACTATTCCATACTTGGCAGATCAGGCTCCCCAAATGCTCTTCAAAGAACTCCCCGCCCTGGCCGTCCCGCCGTTGCCCCAGCAGGCATTGTGCCGTGACGCAATCGACTATTTCGTGGCGAACCCCGGCATCCGGCTGATCGCCGTTGTGGATGCGCACGCGCGTCCCGTCGGTGCGCTCAGCCGGACGAAAATCGTGCTCAAGGCAGCGGGCCAGTTTGGCCGCGCCTTGTACGACAAGCGGCCGGTCGCCGAATTCATCGATCCCCCGCTCTTTGTGGTCCATCAGGATCAATTGGTGGCAGACATTTGCGGCTCCCTGTCGGGAACCGAAGTCACCAATGCGCCCGATGGCTACATCCTGGTCGACGAAGGCGGGCACTATGCCGGCATTGTCGACGGCCTGTCGGTTCTGCGGGCGCTGCTGGCGCAGAACGTCAGCCTCGTCGATGACCTGAACCGTGAAGTGTCCGTGCGCCGGGTAGCCGAGCGCGAAGCGCGCCGGTTGGCCGACACCGACACGTTGACCGGGCTGAGCAATCGCCGTGTCTTCCTTGAGGCCGTCGATGAAGCGGTGGCGAGCGGCGAGCCTGCGGTTCTGGCCTACCTCGATCTCGACCGGTTCAAGTATCTCAACGACAAGTATGGCCATGCGGTGGGCGATGACGCGCTCCGGATCACGTCCTCGCGGATCCAGGACTGGCGCGGAAACGTTTTTGTGGCCCGGCTCGGCGGAGATGAATTCGGCATTCTGCTGCGCGGCGAAACACTCGGCGCCGGCCTGCAGGCGGAACTGAGCGCACTGCACGAGCAGCTCTGCAGCCCGTTCTTGTCGAAACCCGGCGCCGTCAATGTGGGCGCCTCCATCGGCATCGCCGCCTTTCCGGACGATGCAATGAACCGGGTCGAATGGCTGCACGCGGCCGACAAGGCCATGCAGCGCGCCAAGCTTGGCAATGGCGGCGTGCGCCGCTTTGATCCGCAGGTCGATCTCGAACAGGCCGAACAGGCCCGGTTGGCGGACGCTCTGCATTCGGCCGTATCGCACGACCAGATCAAACCCGCCTTCCAGCCGTTCGTGGACGTATCAACCGGGCGGATCGCCGGCCATGAAGTGCTCGCCCGGTGGCACGGACCCGACCTCGGATTCCTGCCCGGTCCGGCGGAGTTCATTCCCCTCGTCGAGCGCCTCGGACTGATCGATGAAATGTTCTGGAGCGTCGCCGGCCAGGCCCTCGACACCTATGCGCGGCGCGGCTCGGGCCTCAAGATTGCACTGAACGTGTCGCCCATCCAGTTTTCGAGCAACCTGTTTTCATCGCGTCTCGCCGCGCTCGCTGCGCGCACCGGCGTCCGGTGCAGCCAGATCGAAATCGAGTTCACCGAGTCCGCCATGTTCCGCGACATGACACACACCGTGGACGTTCTGCGACAGCTGAGCGATCTTGGGATGTCGATCGCGCTGGACGATTTCGGAACCGGGTATTCTTCACTGACGCTGGTCAAGGAACTGCCCTTGACCAAGCTCAAGATCGACAAGTCATTCATCCAGTCCGCCGCGCATTCCGCAAGCTCCGAAAAGATCGTGTCGGCGGCCATCGGCCTCAGCAAGGCCCTTGGCATCCAGTGCTGCGCGGAAGGCGTTGAAGACCTGGCTACGCTGGCGCGGCTTCGCGAGATGGACTGCGACCTCGTGCAAGGCTTCCTGTTTGGCAGGCCGCAACTTGAGTTGCACGGCGAAGACGAGGACCTCCCGGAGCGGGCCTGCGCCTGACCGCCCGGAGAGGCTAAGCTTCCACCAGCACGAACGGATCGTAGTTCAGCACGGGCGCCAGCCAGCGTTCAGCAGTCTTCACGTCCCAGCCCTTGCGTCGGGCATAGTCCTCCACCTGGTCGCGCTCGATCCGGCCCAGCGCAAAGTAAATCGCCTCCGGATTGGCAAAATACATTCCGGACACAGACGGCGCAGGGTTCATCGCATAGCTTGAGGTGAGCTCCACACCGATCTGGTTCTCGGCGTCGAGCAGGCGGAACAGGGTCTCCTTCTCGGAATGCTCGGGTTGCGACGGATAACCCGGCGCCGGGCGGATGCCGCGATACTTCTCGGCGATCAGTTCCTCGCGCGTCAGCGCCTCGTCCGGCGCATAGGCCCAGAGTTCCTTGCGCACGCGCTCGTGCATGTATTCGGCCATTGCTTCGGCAAACCGGTCGGCCAGCGCCTTGACCATGATCGATGAATAGTCGTCGCCCTTGGCCCGGAAGGTCTCCGCGATCACGTCCGCTTCGGGCCCCGAAGTAACGCAGAATCCGCCAATCCAGTCCTCGCCCTCCTGCGCAATGAAATCCGACAGCGCATAGTTGGCGCGGCCATTGTCCTTTTTCATCTGCTGGCGGAGCGTGTGGAACGTGTCGCCCGTGCTGAGGTGGATATCGTCGCCCACCGCTTTCGCGCCCCAGAACCCGACCACGGCCTTCGGTTTGAACCAAGCCTCGCCGATCAGCCGCTGCATCATCGTCTCGGTATCGCGCCAGAGGCCGCGCGCCGCTTCGCCAACCACCGAATCTTCGAGGATTTCAGGATAATGCCCGGCGAGATCCCAGGCCGAAAAATACGGTGTCCAGTCGATGTATCGCGCCAGCGTCGCCAGATCGATGCCATCGAACTTGCGCGTGCCGGTGAAGGCCGGCTTCGGCGCCGTGTACGTCTCCCAAGCCGGGCGGAAGGCGGCCTTGCGGGCTTCGGCCAGCGGCAATCGTTCCTTGGGCGGACCATCCTTGCGGGCCTCGCGCATCCGCTCATACCGGGCGCGGGTCTGCGCCACCAGCGCGGGCCGGTCGGTCTCGTTCAGCAGCGCGGAGACGACGCCCACTGCACGGCTCGCATCGACGACATGGATCACCGGCGCCGAACGGATCACCGGATCGATCTTGACGGCAGTGTGCGCCGGGCTCGTTGTCGCGCCGCCAATCAGCAGTGGCTGCGTCATGCCGCGCCGCTGCATCTCGCTGGCGACATACACCATCTCGTCGAGGCTTGGCGTGATCAGGCCGGATAGGCCGATGATGTCGACATTCTGCTGAATGGCCGTCTCGAGAATTTTTTCTGCCGGCACCATCACGCCCAGATCGATGATGTCATAGCCGTTGCAAGCAAGCACGACGCCGACGATGTTCTTGCCGATATCGTGCACATCGCCCTTCACGGTCGCCATCAGAACCTTGCCGTTGGACACGTCCACCGTGCCGAGACGCTGCTTCTCCTCCTCCATGAAGGGCTCGAGCCAGGCCACCGCCTGCTTCATCACGCGCGCTGATTTCACCACCTGCGGCAGGAACATCTTGCCGGACCCGAACAGGTCGCCGACGACGTTCATGCCGTCCATCAGCGGGCCTTCAATAACGTGCAGCGGACGCGCCACCGACTGGCGGGCCTCTTCCGTATCCTGATCGATGAACTCGGTTATACCATGCACCAGCGCGTACTCGAGCCGCTTGGCCACGGGCGCCTCGCGCCATTTCAGGTCCTTCTCCGCGCTCTTGCCCTTCTGCCCCTTCAGGCCCTCGGCAATCTCGATCAGACGTTCGGTGCCGTCGGCGCGGCGATTGAGGATGACGTCCTCGACACGCGCCCGCAGTTCCGGATCGATGTCATCATAGATGTCGAGCTGGCCGGCGTTGACGATGCCCATGTCCATCCCCGCCGGGATCGCATGATAGAGGAAGACTGAGTGCATCGCCCGGCGCACGGGTTCGTTCCCGCGAAAGCTGAAGCTGACATTCGACAGCCCGCCGGAGATATGACATCCCGGACAGGTCGCGCGGATTTCGCGCGCCGCCTCGATGAAATCCAGCGCGTAATTGTTGTGCTCCTCGATGCCGGTCGCCACTGCGAAGATGTTCGGATCGAAGATGATGTCCTCAGCAGGAAAGCCCACCTCTTCCGTCAGGATACGGAAGGCCCGCTGGCAGATTTCCACCTTGCGGGCTTTTGTGTCCGCCTGCCCCGCTTCGTCGAACGCCATCACGACAACCGCCGCGCCATAGGCCATGCAGGCGCGCGCCTGCTCACGGAACTTCGCCTCGCCTTCCTTCATCGAGATCGAGTTGACGATGGCCTTGCCCTGCACGCATTTCAGGCCCGCCTCGATCACCTCCCACTTGGACGAATCGATCATCACCGGCACGCGGGCAATGTCCGGCTCGGCCGCAATCAGATTCAGGAACGTCCGCATCGCGGCGACGCCGTCCAGCATGCCCTCATCCATGTTGACGTCGATAACCTGCGCGCCGCTCTCGACCTGCTGGCGCGCGACTTCAACCGCTTCGCCATAGCGCCCGTCGGTGATCATCTTGCGGAACACGGCCGAGCCGGTAACGTTCGTCCGTTCACCGATATTGATGAATGTCTGGGAAGCGGTCTTCGTCATTTGCGGGTTTTCCCTGCGTCTAGCGGCCAGTTCCCGCCGGGCACGGCGAGGCAAGCGCTGACATCCTGATTATACCAATAGATCCAGGCCGTCTCGCCCGTCTCCGCGCCGGCATCATCGCACAGCGCAACGCGGACCCGAAGATACAGCGATGAGACCGGATCGTCCGTCACGTCCTCGAACGCGTCCATCGCCGGTACAATGGCGGCATCGCGCAGCTGCCAGCGCACGCCGTGGCAAAGCTCATCCCCCGCCACCACGCCCGGGAAACCGCCCAGATCAACCATCCGTCCACGGAAACGGCAAGGCGCGCCGAATTCGCCGGCGCCGGCCAGATCCAGACCGGAAGGCTGCCCTGCTGCCCCCTGCTTCAGGAGGCCATAGAACAC
>JBGSOU010000232.1:0-3946 GCA_041739025.1 Hyphomonas sp. | reverse complement strand
GCAGGCGACCTTGCGGCCGTCATGCAGCGTGGCGGCATGGACCTGGCCGAGGGAGGCGGCGTGGGAGGCTTCGTGGCCGAACTCCGCGAACTTCGCTTCCCAGCCGGGGCCGAGCTCGGTCCTGGCTGGGAAACCCGGTTTGCCAGCTTCACCCACGAGGCCGCCCACGCCGCGTCCCTCGGCCAGGTCCACCGCGCCACGCTGCACGATGGCCGCGAGGTCGCCTGCAAGCTGCAATACCCGGACATGTCCAGCGCCGTCGAATCCGATGTCGGCCAGCTGCGCACGCTGCTCGGCCTGTTCAAGCGCTTGGACGGCTCGATTGATCCCGAAGCGATGGTCGAAGAAATCACCGACCGCCTGCGCGAGGAGCTCGATTATGCGCGCGAGGCGAAACACATGGCCCTCTACGGCGCGATGCTCGCGGACAAGGCCTTTGTCACCGTGCCGCAGCTGGTGCCCGAACTCTCCGCCGAGCGCCTGCTCACCATGACCTGGCTCTCCGGCGAGAAACTCAGCGCCTTCGAATCCGCGCCGCAGGACGTCCGCAACCACATCGCCGAAATGCTGTTCTGGACCTGGTGGGCGCCGATGAACTCCTACGCCGTCATTCACGGCGACCCGCATCTCGGCAACTATCAGGTCACCGGCGGGGGGACCGGCATCAACCTGCTCGACTTCGGCTGCGTGCGCATCTTCCCGCCAAAGTTCGTCGGCGGCGTGGTCGATCTCTACCGCGCCACGCTGACCAATGACTTTGACGCCGCCTATGCCGCCTACGAAACCTGGGGCTTCGAGAACCTGTCGCGCGAGCTTGTCGAAGTGCTGAACGTCTGGGCCCGGTTCATCTATGGCCCGATCATCGACGACCGGGTGCGCACCGTCGCGGACGGGGTCACTGCCGGCGAGTATGGCCGCAAGGAGGCCTTCCGCGTCCGCCAGCTCCTGAAGGAGCGGGGCCCGGTGAAGATCCCCCGCGAGTTTGTCTTCATGGACCGCGCCGCCATCGGCCTCGGCGCCGCCTATCTTCGCCTCGGCGCCGAACTGAACTTCCACAAACTGTTCGAACAGAGCCTCGAGGGCTTCGCCGTCGAAACCGTCGCCGCACGCCAGGCCGGGGCGTTGAAGGCCGCCGGCCTGTCCTGAGCCGCCGGCCGCGCGGCTTGTGCAACGGTTTCCGGCTCCCTGAAAAACAAAATCCGTCGCCCGATCAAGGCGATGTAAAATACCTTGCGGGGTCTTGCGCCACCCCTCCGCCAGCGGAGGTATACTTCGCGCCATGTGGTCGCTCACCCGCCTTCGCCAGCATCCGCACTTCGCCCCCCTGTTCGGGCGGGTGCATCCGCTGTGCTGGCTGATCCTGTGGTGGCAGCTCAACGGCCTGATCCGCTGGTTCGAGACCCATCGCCCTGATGATGTGCTCTATTCGGTCAGCCCCTGGGGCCTCGTCACGATCCGCTACGTTGCCCCGCGAACCGACCCGCGCCTCTACACACCGCGCCCCCGGACCTTCCGTGTCCTGACGGATCCGGGCTGGGGATCAGATCTCCCGGCTTGCTTGGAGTCCGCCCCGGCGCACACCCTCATCCTCCCCCGCGCGCGGGGGAGGTGGCCCGAAGGGCCGGAGGGGGCACTCGCCCCGATCCCCAACACCTCCTAGCCGTAACCCCTCCATCCCCGAACGCCGCACCGGCCAGCCCCCAAGGCTGCGTCCGGGCGCCTGTGCCGGCGCGGACCTCAGCTCATCTTGAAGCGGATCGACACGGCCTTCGGGCCGCACACGAAGTTGGCCTGGGTGCGCGTCGGGGCGGCGGTCAACTCGACCGACTGGAGGCGCGGCAGGAGTTCTTCCCACAGGATGCGCATTTCCATCCGGCCGAGGTGCTGGCCGAGACAGACGTGCGCGCCATAGCCGAAGGCCACGTGCTTGTTCGGCGTGCGGTCGGCCTTGAACATGTAAGGATCATCAAACACCGTCTCGTCGCGGTTGCCCGACGGGTAGGACAGGAACAGCCAGTCGCCCTTCTTGATCAGCTTGCCGGCCACTTCCGTATCGGCCGTGGCCGTGCGCATGAAGTGTTTCACCGGCGTCTCCCAGCGGATCGACTCCTCGACCATCGACGGGATCAGCGACAGGTCATTCTTCACCTTGTGGAACTGGTCCTGGTTTTCCGCCAGCGCCCACAGCGTTCCGGCGGTCGTGTTGGAGGTCGTGTCGTGACCGGCCGTTGCGGCGATGATGTAATAGCTCATCGCTTCGAGATGGCCGAGCGGTTGTCCGTGTACAGCGCCGTTGGCAATCACGCTGGCGAGGTCGTCGCGCGGGTTCTTGCGGCGGTCTTCGGTCATCGCGTTGAAATACGTCATGAAGTCGAAGATCGTCGCGTTGATCATCGTCAGCGTCTCGGCGGCGTCCAGGTCGTCCTTGCCGCTGCGGTTCACGTCGGGGTCCTGCGTGCCGAACAATTCCTGTGTCAGCTTCAACATGCGCGGCTCGTCGATCGCCGGAACGCCAAGCACTTCCATGATCACGTGCAGCGGATAGAGAAAGGCGACGTCGCGGGCAAAGTCGCATTCATTGCCCTTGGCGGCCATCTGGTCGATGAAGCCGCGGGCAATCTCGCGCACGCGATCTTCCAGCTTGCGCAGGTTCTGCGGCATGAACCAGGACTGGGTCAGGCGGCGGTATTGCATGTGGTCGGGGTTGTCCATCTGCACCAGCGAGCGCAGCAGGTTGGGCGAGCCGCCCGTCATCTCGCGCACGCGGCGGTCAGCTTCGATCGTGGTCAGCGTCGCCGAGCGGTCTTCATTGTGGAAGAGATCGTTCTGGCGTTCGATGTTGAGGATGTCGGCATGGCGCGACACGACCCAGAACGGATCGAAGCCCTCGACTTCGGCAACATCCAGCGGCGCGTTCTTGCGCAGCCAGGCGAAGGCGGCATGCGAACGTGTCCAGTCGGCATAGGCTTTCGGATCAACAACGTCGTTTGCGATTTCGGTCGGTATGGCCA
Organism: Hyphomonas sp.; assembly: GCA_041739025.1. Lineage (GTDB taxonomy): Bacteria > Pseudomonadota > Alphaproteobacteria > Caulobacterales > Hyphomonadaceae > Hyphomonas. The sequence goes on along the minus strand of JBGSOU010000232.1, from coordinate 935 downwards.
TGAGTGTCCTCCCTGAACACGTTCGCCGGTGGATCCGGCGCTCCGGTTCCGATTACTACAAACTTGCTATACGGCCAACAATTATGTTAGGGGTGCGACATGAAGGATCCAGGCCCACCGCTAGGCGCTCCGGCGCGCCGCATGACCCAGGCCGAACGGCGCGACCGGTCGGAGCGCGAGCTGATTGCCGCGGCCATCAAGCTCGTCGCGGAGCAGGGGGTGTCGGCTGCGACCTTTGACTCCATCGGCCGGGAGGCCGGGTTCTCGCGCGGCCTGGTCACCCAGCGGTTCGGGTCGAAGGAGGGGCTGATCCGCACCCTCATCGCCCACCTGCACGACTGGCAGGCCGAGTTTCTGGAGGCCGGGGAGGTCGAAGGGATGGACGGCCTGAACGCCCTGATTGCGCTGATCCACCTTCACACCGATCACCTGCGCGAGTCCCCCGAGGGCGACGCCTATTTCATGCTGCTGTCAGCCGCCGTCGCCGACCGGCTCGAGACCCGCGCCGCCTTCGCCGAGTCGCACGAGATGGAGCGCGCGCTGATCCGCGCCATCATCAGCCGGGGCCAGGCCAGCGGCCATATCCGGCCGGACGTGGACGCCGATGCCGAGGCCCTGATGGCCGGCTGCAGCCTGCTCGGCATCCGGATGCAGTTCATGATCGATCCGGCCTTCGATTCCGCACCCGTCCGGGACGCGCTGATCGATACGCTACGAAGCCACCTCGCTCCCAATTCCGGAAAGGCGACCTGATGACCGCTCCCTTCAAGACCTGGCAATGCCGGACCTGCGGCTACCTCTATGAGGAGGCGGTGGGCGATCCCGGCGAAGGCCTCGCGCCCGGCACCCGCTGGGCCGACATTCCGGACGACTGGATCTGCCCGCTCTGCGGCACGCCCAAGGCCGACTTCGACATGGTCGAGATCTAGTCGGCC
>JBGSOU010000211.1:0-4658 GCA_041739025.1 Hyphomonas sp. | reverse complement strand
TACATCTTCGGCGACGAACTCCTGCAGGCGACGCCGTCGCGCGAGTTCATCATGGCGGTGGCCTGTTTCACCATCGTCGCCGCCTCGCTGATCGCCCTCACCAAGGACAATCTCAAGGCCCGCCTTGCTTACTCCACCATCGCGCAGCTCGCCTATGTCACGCTCGGCGCCATGCTGGCCGACCGGGCTGGGGTCCTCGGCGGCTCGCTGCAGATCGCGGCGCATGCCGTCGCCAAGATCACCCTCTTCATGTGCGCCGGCGCCATCTACGTCGCCACCGGCCTCACCAACATTTCCGACATGAAGGGTCTCGGGCGGAAGATGCCGCTCGTCTTTATCGCCTTCATCATCGCGTCGCTGTCGATCATCGGCATCCCGCCGCTCGCCGGTGACTGGCCGAAATACGAGCTGATGCAGGGCGCCATCGATCGCGGCACCGACTGGGTGCCGTTCGTCCTGATCATCTCTTCGCTGCTGAACATCGCCTACCTTATACCCATCCCGATCCTCGCCTTGATGCCGCCGCCCGGCTCCAAGCCGCCGAAGGAGTTCAAGCGGCCAGGCGGTGCGCCCTGGCTGACGGTCGCCGCGCCGCTGTTCACGGCCGGACTCTGCTTCGCGCTCTTCTTTACAGTTGACCCGATCGCAGACTTCCTCGCCCCGGCTTTTGCGACCGTGGACATTGATCCTGAGGTGAACATCCCATGACCGATGAAACGCCAACCGGCCGCGACACCTCCGGCCGCTTCGTAAAGCGCGCCGCGGAAACCGTGAACGCGATGAGCCGCACCAGCGAGGAAGGCATCCACCCGATGTCCAAGGTCCTGTTTGGCTGGACTGAGACGAAGAACATCGGCGCCACGCTGTTCTGGGTGCTCGCCGTCCTTTCGCTCATCCTCGTGCTCGCCGATCTCGTCATCCACCGGCACGAATACCTGCACTTCGCCGAATCTATCGGCTTCTTCGGCCTCTGGGGTTTCATCTCCTTCTCCTTTGTCGTGCTGATGGGCTGGCCGCTTGGCCGCCTGCTGCGCCGCGACGAGAACTATTACGGTGATGCCGGCGGCCCGCCGGACGACATCGACCCCGATCTTGAAGGCCAGCCGCTTCCCGGCCCGAACGGCACACACGGGGGGCACCACTGATGCCCACCTTCCTGACGGACCTGAACCCCGGATGGCTCCTGATCATCGCCGGCGTCGCCGCGATGTTCATCAAGCAGCGCACCGTGCGCCAGGCCATAACGATCATCGCGCCGATCCTCGGCATCCTGCTGCTGGCCACCACCCAGCACGGTGTCGATCACCTGACCTATAACATGCTCGGCATCGAGCTCTCCTTCTACCGGGTCGACAGCCTGAACTTCCTGTTCGACCTCGCCTTCCTGATCGCCGCGCTACTCAACGCCGTCTACGCTCTGCATACCGACAATCGGATGCAGGACGGCATGGCCACCGCCTATGCCGGCGCCGCCATCTCGGCCACCTTCGCCGGTGACCTGATGACGCTCTTCATCTTCTGGGAAATCACCGCGATCACATCGGTCTTCCTGATCCTGCGCGCCGGAACCCGCGCGTCCTATTTTGCGTCGCTGCGCTATCTCGGCATCCAGATCCTCTCCGGCGTTCTGCTGCTCGATGGTATTGCCTATGTCTGGCACTATACCGGCAGCCTCTCGCTCACTGCCTTCAACAGCCTCAATGAACCCGGCGCGCTGATCATCTTCATTGCTTTCGGCATCAAGGCGGCGTTCCCGTTCCTGCACAACTGGCTGCAGGACTCCTATCCGAAATCCTCCGTCGTCGGCGCCGTGGTCCTGTCGGCCTTCACCACGAAGCTCGCGGTCTACGCCTTCGCACGCTTCTTCCCGGGCTTTGACGCGCTGATCTGGATCGGCGCCATCATGACCATCTTCCCAGTCTTCTTCGCCGTGATCGAGAACGACTTGCGCCGCGTGCTGGCCTATTCGCTGAACAACCAGGTCGGCTTCATGATCTGCGCCATCGGCGTCGGCACCGCCGGTGTCGGCAACGCGCTCGCCCTGAACGGCGCGACGGCGCATGCCTTCAGCCACATCATCTACAAGGGGCTGCTGTTCATGAGCGTCGGCGCCGTGCTTTACCGGACCGGCACGTCGAAGGCCTCCGAACTGGGCGGCCTCTATCGCTCGATGCCCTGGACTGCGCTGTTCTGCATCATTGGTGGCCTGTCGATCTCGGCCTTCCCGCTCTTTTCCGGCTTCATTGCCAAGTCGATGACGATGAGTGCGGTGGCGTATGAAGGCGCGGCGGATCCGGCCATGATCGTCGTCTGGCTGATGCTGCTCTTTGCGTCGGCCGGCGTGCTCGAACACTCGGGCATCAAGATCCCGTACTTTGCCTTCTTCGGCCATGACAGCGGCAAACGCGTCAAGGAAGCGCCGTTCAACATGCTGCTCGCAATGGGCATGGCGGCGTTCCTGTGCATCGCGGTTGGCCTGCCGGCGGTCGTGCCCGGCCTTGGCTATCAGTGGCTCTACAGCCTTCTGCCATACCCGATCGAGGCGGCGGCCTACCAACCCTATACGCTGGATCACATCCTGACGCAGATGCAGCTGCTCGTGCTGGCCACATTTGCGTTCATCCTGCTGAAGCGGCTGATGCTCTATCCGACCGAAAAGCCGGGCGTCATTCTCGACACCGACTGGCTTTACCGCAAGGCGGGCTATGGCGCGGTGCGCTGGATCGATACGGTCTGGGCCAAGCTCGGCCCGTCCCTGACAGCCCTGTTCCGCAGCCTTTCGGAGCGCACTTATGAGCGTCTGGTGGACACGTTCAGCCCGCGCGGCGTGCTCGCCCGCAACGGCGTGGCCGGCGGAATGGCGGTCTGGACGACGGTGATTCTTGCCGTCGTGCTGCTGGTGTCCTTCCTGACCAGCTGAAAACTCCTGTGACAACAGGGTGCCAAAATTAAGCCATATTGGGCCTCAAAAGCGGAGGCCGTGGCATGCCACGGCCTGACGGGGCCCTTCGCGGTTCTGCCGGCCCGTGGCCTGCCCTTGCGGGGAGGCAAGACAGGATGCTTGAAGGCGATCGATCCGCTGATGGCGACATGAACGTAGCGTTTGCGACCGGTATTGTTTCGGCCTACGTCCGCAACAATACCCTGCAGATGTCGGAATTGCCGGACCTAATCCGCAACGTCCACGCCGCCCTGGTTGACCTCTCGCGCGGCACCGAAACGCCGCCCGAGCCACCGACACCGGCGGTGGCGATCAAGCGCTCGGTGTTCAAGGACTACATCATCTGCCTCGAGGACGGGCAGAAGTTCAAATCCCTGAAACGCCACCTGCGCTCGAAGTATGCGCTGTCGCCGGAGGAATACCGCCAGAAGTGGGGGTTGCCGGCTGATTACCCGATGGTGGCACCCGGCTATTCTGAGAAGCGATCAAAACTCGCAAAGAAGATGGGCCTTGGTCGCTCCGCAAAGGAAGAATAGTCCAAGAGAAACAGCATCGTTCCGGATACGGAATGAAACATTCCGTAAACCAATGTTAACAAAATGCTTCGAAGACTCTTGATCCGGGAGTCCACTCGCGCGATAGGTGAATCTTGCGAATCACCACGGGGGTGGCGACACCATGTTTCACAAGCCGACTTTCTCCGGTGTGACGGAGGCCCAGCGCCTCTTGATCACCCACTGGCATGAATGCCGGACGCCGGATGGCCTCGTTCCGCGCGACGCAATTGATCCGGGCACGGTGCGTTCAACGCTGGCCAGCCTGTCGATCGTGGAAATCAATGAAACCGGCGAGGGCCGTTTCCGCATTGCCGGATCGCGTCTGCGCGACATCTTTGGTCAGGATGTCCGCGGCCGGCCCGTGGCAGAAATCGCCGGGGCCTATGGTGAAGGCTATGCCCTCGGACTGCTCTCTGCCATCGAGCGGGGCGAGCCGGTGGGCGGCGTCATGGAAGCCGGCGGCCGGTTGCATGCCTGGTTGCGCCTTCCGCTTGCGGACGATCATGGCCAGTTGACCCAGGTCCTGTGTCATGACGAGCTCGTCGCGCATCGGCGCGCCTTGCTGCCCAGCGGTCCCGACGCCCATCCTCCTCAAGCCCCGGCCCCCCGCTTCGCCGCTTGAGGGTGAGCGGGGCTGGAGGATGGCTCCGGCCTCACCGCCGCCCACTTACGCAACCACGAATCCGCCATGGGCGGCCGCCATCCTGTAGCAAATCCGCGCTTAGGATTGAAATCCTAGGATACTTATCCTACACCTCTCGTGCTGAGTTATACTGCGCGTCAGACGCAGCAAGGAGCAGAGGTGAATGGACGAGTTCAATCCGAGACGGGACGAGGACCGCGCGTATCTGGCGGCCGCATTGGTCGGCTTCGCGCTCGGCCTGAAGACGCAGAAGATCCTGACCGGGGATCGCGGATCGCCGGTGCATGCCCGCGCCCGGCACATCGCCATGTACCTCGCCTATGCGGGGCTCGGCATGAGCCTCTCGCGGGTGGCCGCCGGGTTCGGCCGCGACAAGTCCACGGCGGCGCGCGCCTGCCGCCTCGTCGAGGATTACCGCGAGGACGCGGACTTCGACACCTGGATCGACCAGCTGGCCCTTGGCCTGCGGTCGGTCGCGTTGATCGCACAGGGCGAGGCGGCCGCATGACCCGGCGTG
>JBGSOU010000198.1:0-6164 GCA_041739025.1 Hyphomonas sp. | reverse complement strand
TCGGCCGCGCTCATCAGGCCCAACGTGCGGGAGGCAGCACGGGCGCGGGCGCCCATGTCGTGCATCGACTCGGCAAGGGCTGCATCAGGGGGCTGGGTTGCAACGGTCATGATGGGAGGGATGTGCCGTAAATGGCTCGGGCCCGCAAGGTTTCGCTCAGGGCAGCTGGTTCAGCATCGTCAGGGCGGCGCCGCCCACCGCCGCGTAGGCGGTCTCATGGCTGGCGACGGCGCTCACATAGACCGATTGCGCAAAGGCCCGAAGGTTATGCAGCCGGTTCAGCGCGGCCTCGGACGCATACGGGTCCTGCCGCAACGGATCGCCAGCCGGCCAGAGGCCGGTGAACCAGCTTTCCCATTCATTGGCCGTGAACAGGTCCCGCCGCGCGAGATACAGCACCGGCGCGGCGAGGCGCTCGCTCTCACCGAAGACATAGGCATGGTCCGGTGTGCCGGCCTTGACGGCGATGGCGGACAGGATGGCTTCGGCCTGCGGTTTGGTCAGATGCGGGTTGAGCGACAGTTGCATCAAGAGGTCTGCCGCATGGGCAACGCCATGGCGCCAGCCTTCCCTGCCGGAGAAGCCACGATAGTCCGTCACACCCGCCAGATAGGAATGCGCCGCGGTGATCAGTTCGCTGCGTTCAGCCTCGCTCATCCAGGGGGAGAGGCGGTCAGTCCGCGCCACTTCTGCCAGCGCCAGCGCGGCGAACGGCCCCCGAAAGCCGTCTGGGTCCTCGCCGGCGGCAGCAAGACGCGCCAGCAGACCGGTCTTCAGGCGGCGGAGGGTCTCTGGCCCGGCCGCGTCCCCGCGCAGCAGGCCTGACAGGGTTTCATAGGCAAAGCCATCGCGGATGGCTGGATCCGGGTGCTCGAGGCAATCTGGAAGGGACAGGACCAGCGCGGCCTTTGCCGTCGCGCTCATCGCCGTTGTTGTTTCAAGCCAGGTGTCGTTCATCACGGCGAGACCTGCGGGAACCTCGCAGGCTGCGGCGGGCGGCGAAACTGGCGGCGCCGACGCGCAGGCGCTGATCAGGACGGCGGCGAGTGACAGCGCCGTGAAGCGGTTTACCCGGAGATGGAACCGGACGATGTCGGTCATGCGTTTCCCCCGCGCAGTCTGCAAAGTCCGGCTCGCGCATCAGGCGAGCCTCGCACAAAAGATCGCACTGCCAAAGAGGGGAGGTCGTTTGCCGCCCCGCATTGCAGCGGACCGGGGGCTGACAGGTCGGGGAAAACCCGTAAGCTGAAGCCGAGAAACTGCGGAGGAAACCGATGATCGACGTAGAGGCGATGCCCTATCTTGCCAGCGTGCCCGGCGTGCAGGCGGCCCGCCGCCCCGATGACGTGGCGCTGTGGTTCGAGGGCCGGGCAACCAGCTTTGCCGATCTCGAGGCGCGGTCGAACCAGGTCGCCAACGGTTTGCTGGCGCTCGGCGTGCAGCCCGGGGACCGGATCGGCTATCTGGCGAAGAATACGGACGTCTATTACGAGATGCTGTTCGGGGCTGCAAAGGTGCGGGCCGTGATGAACGGCGTGAACACGCGCCTGGCGCCGCCGGAGGTGAAATTCATCCTATCGGATGCGAAAGCCACCGTGCTGTTCGTTGGCAAGGATTTCTACGCCATGATCGACCAGATCAAGGCGGAGCTGCCCGACCTGAAACGGATCATCACCCTCGACGGGGACCGCGAAGACTGGGATTTTTACCCGTCCTGGCGCAATTCCAGATCAGCGGCCGCGCCCGGTATCGAGGTGCACGGCGCCGATGATGTGATCCAGCTCTATACCTCGGGCACCACCGGCCTGCCGAAAGGCGTGCAGCTGACGAATGACAATTACCGCGCCTTCTTCACGCAGGCGAAGCTGCTCGAATGGTCGAGCTATGATGCCGGCGACGCGGTGATGAACGCCATGCCGCTCTTCCATGTGGCCGGCGTCAATGTCGGCATCCTCGCCTCGGCGCAGGGGGCCAAGACGGTGATCCTTCGCGAGATCGATCCGCAGCTCATCCTGAAGCTGATCCCCGAACACAAGATCGCGCACGCGTTCTGGGTACCGGCCGTGATCCTCATGCTGACGCAGCAGGCGAACATCAGTGCGGTGGACTTCTCCAGCCTGAAACAGGTGTTCTATGGCGCGTCGCCGATTTCCGAGGCGCTGCTGCGCACGGCGGTGGACCTGACAGGCGCGCGCTTCACACAGCTTTACGGTCTCACCGAGACGGTCGGCGCGGGCACGTTCCTGCCGCCGGAAGCGCATGATCCGGCCTGGGGCAAACTGCGCTCCTGCGGCGTGCCCTGGCCGGGCGCGGTGGTGCGCGTTGTCGACGGAGAGGGCAAGCCGGTGCCGACCGGTGAGGTCGGCGAGATCGTGATCAAGGCCGGCTTCGTGATGAAGGGCTACTGGAACCGGGCGGATGCCACCCGGGACGCCGTGCGCGACGGCTTTTTCTATACCGGCGATGCCGGATACTTCGATGAAGACGGCTTCCTTTTCATTCACGACCGGGTGAAGGACATGATCGTTTCGGGCGGCGAAAACGTCTATCCGGCCGAGGTCGAGAACGCGATCTTCGGGGCGCCGGGTGTCGCGGATGTCGCCGTGATCGGCGTGCCGGACGAGAAATGGGGCGAGGCGGTTAAGGCCATCGTGGTCAAGAAGCCGGGTGAAGATCCATCTGCGGAAAGCATCATTGCCTGGGCGAAGGAACGTATCGCGGCCTACAAGGCGCCGAAGTCGGTCGACTTCATCGACGCCCTGCCGCGCAACCCCTCCGGCAAGATCCTCCGCAAGGACCTGCGCGAGCCCTACTGGAAGGGCATGACGCGGCGCGTAGGATAGCGGGCTTCAGTTCGCCAGCTTCATCCAGTCGCGGGCAGCTTGCAGGGCCATCTTGATTTCGGCGGAGCTCAGCATTTCGGCCATTTCCTGGCGCTGGATGCGGGCTTCGTCATGGCCTTTCGCGGCAGCGAGGTTGAACCATTTGTGGGCCTCGACGAGATTGATCTCGGTTCCGGTACCGGTCGCGAAGGCGAGACCTGCGCGGTAGAGATCGTCGGGGAGCGAGTGGGCGCCAATCAGCGCGCCGGGCTCCATCGGGAGATCTGAGTAAGCCATTGTATTTGTCCTTTTGACACCTGCCGCAAGCTGGCCGGGGTTATCCCCATGTCCGGGCTGCGGCCCATTCACCTGCCGGACCATCCGGCAACGGATCAAAGGTGACCTGAAGGGGTTGGCGCTTGGTTAATTTGCCGTTTGCCAAGCGGCGGCTGTGTAAACGGGAGAGCGTGGGCCGTTAAGGTTGTGTCACCCTCGACGGGCGAAGCCCGTCTGAGGGCCCGTCTCGGTACGGATGAAACGCCGTATCATCACACGGGCGCACGCCTCTCGGACCTGTGGTCATTCGCAGAGCCGCACGGGCGGATGATGGGTCCCCAGATGGCCTGCGGCCATCGAGGGGGACGCCGAAACACGCCGCAGCGAGAAGACAGGTGATCGCCTTCACTCCATCCCCGGATAGCGGCGGAACGCCGGCAGGGTGTGGATGTGCGCGGCCCAGACCGGCTGTTCGGCCGTCTGAACCTGGGCGCCGGGCGGAAAGGCCGAAGGATCGTCCAGCGTGACCGACTGTACATCGACGAGGCCGGGCAGGAAGGTCTCGTTCACATAGAACAATCCGGTGCCGCAGCGGCCACAGAAGCGGCGATAGGTGTCACCCGAGGTCTTCACGGTGACAGGCTCGCCCTGCGTGACCGTCAGGCGCCCGGCGGGCATCACCGCCCAGCTGACCATTGGCGCCCCACTGCTGCGCTGGCAATCGCGGCAATGGCAGATCGACACCCGGTCCGGTGCCTCGGACAACTCATACCGGATTGCGCCGCATTGGCATCCGCCCGTGATCGCCATGGTTCGGCCCCTCTGGATGTTCATGGTTTGTTCAAAATGCCCGAGACCCGGGCCCAAGTCAAAAAGAAAATCCCCGCCGGTCTTTCGACGGGCGGGGATTTCCACATTTACCTTGGCCGAGCCTGAAATCAGGCGGCGATCTTCTTCTTGGCCAGCGACTTGGCGAGTTTTTCCATCGCCTTGCCCTTGTCGATGTTCTCGACGGCGGCCAGTTCCCGGGCCATCCGGTCCAGGGCGCTCTCATAGAGCTGGCGCTCGGAGTAGGACTGTTCCGGCTGGTCATCGCCGCGGTGCAAGTCGCGAACGACTTCCGCGATCGAGATCAGGTCGCCCGAATTGATCTTGGCTTCGTATTCCTGGGCGCGGCGCGACCACATGGTGCGCTTGATGCGGGCTTTGCCGCCAAGGGTTTTCAGGGCGTCATCGACCAGTTTCGAGCCGGCGAGTGCGCGCATGCCCGAGGCTTCCGCGCGATTGGTCGGCACGCGCAGGATCATCTTGTCCTGATCAAAAGCAACGACGTAGACTTCAAGTTGCATTCCGGCGACCGTCTGCTTCTCAACGGCCGTGATTCTGCCGACGCCATGAGCCGGGTAGACAACGCTTTGCCCGACCTCGAACGCCAAAGTCCGAGTCTCTGCTTTTTTCGCCATATCTGAAATGACCCTTTTTTCTACACACACGTAAGCGAAGTTTCCCCGGCCCAGTTCCCTATTTGAGGTACTGAGTTAGGAAATCCCGCGTCTCTAAGATTATTGATCAGGACCAAGACATAACACGAATTTGACGCATTTACAACAGTCGCGCTCACCGGCGGCTGAAACGTAAACAAAATGGAATCAAGCACCTCGTTAACGATTGAGGCACCATGAAAGCTGCTGCAGCTGCGCGGCGAATCAGTCCGCGCGGCGCCTTCAGTCGCCCGAACCGGGCTCCGCGCTGAAGTATTTCTCCAGCTTGCCGGTTTCTTGCGCAAACTTTTCCCGGTCGGCCGGCGGCTCTTTCATCCGGGTGATGTTCGGCCAGGTCTTGGCATACTCAGAGTTGAGTTTCAGCCATTTGCCGTCCGGATCGTCTTCCGTGTCGGGCTTGATCGCCTCAACCGGACATTCGGGCTCACAGACGCCGCAATCGATGCACTCGTCGGGGTGGATGACGAGCATGTTCTCGCCTTCGTAGAAGCAATCGACCGGGCAGACTTCCACGCAATCCATGTATTTGCAGCGGATGCAGGCATCGACAACGATATAGGTCATGGGCGGGTAACACTCGTGGGCGCTTCAATTCAGGCCAGCCACTTGGCGGTGCAGGCCCGTCCTGTCAATGCGACCGGCTGAACCGCCCGTGCAGTTTCGCTCACACCGCCCCGGCAACACGTGCCTCGGCGCGCCGGCGCGCCTCCGCCCGGCTGACGTCATCGACATAGAGCAGGCCGGCCACCTGGCGCACGTAGGCCTCTTCCTCATCGGAGCGCTCACCATCGGCCAGCACCACCCGGTAGATCGCCTCGATTACCTTGACCCGGTCCTTCAGGGCGAGCTTTTTTGCGTGCTTGGTGAACTGGTGGCTGCCGACCGCTTCTTCGGCCAGCGTCTCGGCCTGAGCCAGAACCGCGTCGGCCTTGTCGGCGTCGAAATCGAAGGATTCGAGCAGGATCTCGGCGATCATGTCGCTTTCGATGTTCACATACACGCCGTCCACCAGCGCCGCCTCGACCAGCAGGGCAGCGACAGCGATTTCCGCCGGCATGGGCAGCTCGGCAGGCGTCTTCGCGGCGAACAGGCTTCTGAGCGATTTCATCATGTCGGCGACTCCAGCGGCCGGTAGAGCGTACGCGCTTCTTCGGCCGGCCCGCGCCGGGCGCCCAAATCCAGCACTTCGATGGTCAGGATATCCGCCCCTTTCCCGAATGTCACGATGTCGCCGACCACGAGGGTTGCGCCCGGCTTGCTGGTGCGCCGCGTCTGGCCCGCATGGGACAATCGCAGACCGGACTTGCGGACATAAGCCGTCGACAGGGCGCGCGTCCGGAAGAAGCGCGCGCGCCAGAGCCAGACATCGGCCCGCACGGATGTGTCCGCGCCGACCTCTGGCGTCATCTGAAGGGGCGGTACCGGAATGCGCCGGGAGCGGCAGGCGGCTTTTGGGCCTGTTTCGGACGGGCTGGTTTGTGCGGCTTGGGCGGTTTCGGCGGAGGCAGGAGAGCCGCGAGCGCCGCGAACGGACTGTCCGGATCGATCGGCTTTGACCGGCGTT
>JBGSOU010000195.1:0-1563 GCA_041739025.1 Hyphomonas sp. | reverse complement strand
GGTCTGCTGTATTTGTAATGCGCAAATATCACAAGGCATGGTTCCCCATACCGGGAAGTTCGGGCAACAGTAATCGCGTGTCGCGTGAGGGAGTTTAGAATGAAGACCTCTGGGGTGATTGCCGCTTTGATCTGCGGTTTCAGCGTATCAGGCGGGGCGCTCGCTCAAGCCTCTGATACGATTTCAGAAAATGCTGCCGTTTACATGACGTACCAGTCCGACGCAGACGATGTGGCGGCCAAACCGTTCAAGTCGGCGGGCGATCTCGATTCGGCCCTCAATACGCTCGGCTCCTACAATGCCGACCAGCTGACCCGGGGCTGGATGGCTTATTCCGCCCTCGTCGCGTCCCAGGATCCGGAATTCAGCGCCACCGTGCGCGATATCGAAGCCTTCTACGGCCGCGAGCCGGTGATGAAGAGTTTCGCGGCCGGCAATAATTATGCCCGCTCGCTCAAAGGCGGCGACAATGCCGTGGGCGGCGCCATTGCCGTGACCGACAGCGATCTGCCGAGACTCTATTCCAATGCGGCGGTCATCAAGGAACAGGGCTACTCCCTGCAGGGCTATGGCTGGGCGAAATCCCGCATCCGTGATGGCGGCAAGCGCGCCGAAACCGTCAAGGTGCTGCAGGGCAAGGCCAAGCCGGCCGACAACCTGATCGTCACCGCGCTGACCGGCCCCGCGCCGTTGTCAGACACCACCAAGGCCGGCGTCATCAACGCCGCCGCCACCGCTGACGACATGGCCGGCGCCGTTCGTCTGCCCGCCTTCCTCACCACCGGCTTCACCGGCAATCGCCAGAAGGTGAAGTACGGCAAGGAAGCCGTCGCCAACCAGATCGCCTCGCTGGCCGCCATGCGGGTCATCGGCGCCAACTCGGTCGACCAGACCCGCCTGTCCAAGGTGATGATGGAGCCGGGCGTGCAAAGCTGCCTGAAGATGCAGAACCTGCAGCTGCAGGGCTGTGTTGCCGGCGTTGGCCAGGAATTCGAGCTTCCGCACTGCATCAGCCAGCACACGCTGACGGAAGTCGCTGACTGTCTGGGCTCGGTCTATAAATAGTCCACACCACTTCCAGTCTCTCTCGACCCTCACCCCGGCGGCCAAAGGCTTGCCGGGGTTTTCTTTTGGGGTTCGGCGGCTCATATGAAGCTGCATGAGCATCGAAACCAAAGCGGCAGACATTCGCGAAGAATTCTCCTGGCTGGAAGACTGGGAGGCGCGATACGCGCACCTGATCGACCTCGGCAAGGCAAACCCGCCGCTGGCAGAGGGCGAGCGAACGGAAGAAACGCGGGTGCGCGGCTGCGCCTCGCAGGTCTGGATGGTGACCGAGCTGAAAGATGCCCGGCTCACGGTCCGGGCCGAGTCCGACGCCATGATCGTGTCCGGCCTCATTGCCCTGCTGATGCGCCTTTATTCCGGCGAACCCCCGGCCGACATCTTGAAGTTTGACGCGCCGGCCCTGCTCGACGAGATCGGCGTCAGCGGCGCCTTGACCGCGCAGCGTTCCAACGGCCTTGCCTCGATGCTGGCGCGGATCCAGGCCGACGCCCGCGC
>JBGSOU010000184.1:0-2082 GCA_041739025.1 Hyphomonas sp. | reverse complement strand
GACGCCGGTGAGGCGCTCGCCCAGGGTCACCTCGCCGCCGCCCGGCGCAAGGAAGGCGACCAGCGCCAGAAGTGGCACGATGGCGAGATCTTCGAGCAGCAGGATCGAAATGATCCGCTGGCCCTTTTCCTTGGCGAGGTCGCCGCGTTCCTGCAGCATCTGCATGACGATGGCGGTGGAGGTGAGCACGAAGCCGGTCCCCGCGATCAGGGATTGCTGCGCGGTATAGCCAAGCGCCACCCCGACCCAGGAGAGCAGCAGGATGCAGATCAGCACCTGGGCGAGGCCGAGCCCGAAGATTTCCCTGCGCATCGACCAGAGCCGCGAGGGCTGCATCTCGAGGCCGATGATGAACAGAAACATGACGACGCCCAGCTCGGCAACATGCAGGATGGCTTCCGGTTCGGTGAACACGCGGAACCCGAACGGGCCGATCACGAGACCGGCGGCCAGATAGCCCAGCACCGAGCCAAACCCGATCCGCTTGAAGACCGGCACCGCCAGCACAGCGGAGCCAAGCAGGATGACAAGCGCGCCGAGGTCCGGCCCGTGGGATTCGACTGCCATGAAGGTCTCCTGGATCGCGCGCAGACCTTACAGGTCCCGGTTGACAGCGCAAACCGGGCGGCGGGCCCTTGGGCTCTCCCGGTCTCAAAGGGTTAGGCGTTGCGGGGTTTGTGGCCCATACTTGGTGGATAACAAAACAAGGAGACGCCCCATGACCCCGTCACGCCGTCAACTGCTGGCCGGTACCGGCCTTACCCTCGCCGCCGTGTCCCTCGGCGCCTGCGGCACGATCATGTATCCCGAGCGCAAGGGCCAGGTGGATGGCCGGATCGACCCCACGGTGGCCATTCTGGACGGCATCGGCCTGCTGCTGTTCCTCGTGCCGGGCGTGATTGCCTTCGCCGTCGATTTCTCGAACGGCACCATCTACCTGCCGGGCAGCGGCCGCCGCGCCGAAACGGCCGACATCAAGGAAGTCGCCTATACCGGCGCGCTGACCGAGGCCCGCCTCGACACGGCCTGGACTGAAACCTATGGCCACAAGGCGCCGTTTGCGCTGTCCGACCTTCAGCGCCGTCCGGTCGAAAGCCCGGCCGCGCTGCGCGCCGAACTGACACGCCATGCCGGCCAGCAGGTGTTTGCAGGCTGATCGCCGGACGCCAATTGGAATCCGTCGCGGGCTGGATTAGGCAGGAGTCACATGACCCACGCCCCTGCCCTGTCCGTGCTGATCCCCTTCTTCAATGAAGCTGGCAACGTGCACCCCGTCCTCGACGAGGTGCACGTTGCGCTGGAGGGGATCGATTTCGAGATCGTCTGCGTCAATGATTGTTCCGGCGACGCGACCGGCACCGAACTGGCCGAGGCCATGGCGAAGCGGCCCGGCACCGTTCGGGTGCTGACGCATGTGGCGCGGCGCGGAAAATCAGCCGCGCTGTTCACCGGGCTGAAGTCGGTGCGCGGCGGCTGGGTCCAATTGCTTGACGGCGACGGACAGAATGACCCCGCCGACACCGCCCGCATCTGGAAGGCCCAGATTGCGCCGGGCGCGCCGCCCCGCCTCGGCATCATTGCCGGCAAGCGCAACAGCCGGAACGATTCCGGGTTCAAATGGGTGCAGTCGCGCGTGGCCAATGGCGTGCGCCGTTTCGTCCTTCAGGACGATGCGACCGATACGGGCTGCGGCTGGAAACTGATCCGCACTGCCGCCTTCCGCGACCTGCCGTTTTTTGCCTCGATGCACCGGTTCCTGCCGGCGCTGATCAAGCGGGCGGGCTGGGACGTGTGCGAGGAACTGGTGAATGACCGGCCGCGTCTTGCAGGCCAGTCGAAGTATGGATTCCTGGGCCGGCTCGGCGCGGGGATCTTCGACCTGATCGGCATGTTCTGGCTGGTCCGCCGGGGCGGATACGGCGTCGCCGCCGAGTGGAATGATCCACGCGGCGGCTAGCCTTGCTGTTGTCTCCGAACCCTAGTCGTCGCTGTTGCGCTCGCGGGGCCTGCCTTTTCCAGCATCGCGCGGGCGGTCGCGGTTGACCTCACGGGCGGCCGGGACCGGCGACGCAACGGGCGGCG
>JBGSOU010000157.1:0-3945 GCA_041739025.1 Hyphomonas sp. | reverse complement strand
GCGGCGGGTAGATCGGCGGGGACCCCGGCGCCCGGCGCGCCGCAGGCGGCCAGCCAGGCGAGGGCCGATAGTCGGGAAATGGTACGCGTGATCATGGGGCGGCTCCAGCGGTTTCCCGCTGTCATGCCATGTTCCCGAAGGCTGCAGAAGGCAGCCCACCTTCAGCCACGCATAAGAAAAGGGCGACCCGTGGGCCGCCCTCTCCGTTCGTTGAATTGAACTGCGCGGATCAGCTGTAGATTTCGAACAGGCCGGCTGCGCCCATGCCGCCGCCGATGCACATGGTGACGACGCCCCACTTGGCCTTGCGGCGCTGGCCTTCCAGCAGGATCGAGCCGGTGCAGCGGGCGCCGGTCATGCCGAACGGGTGGCCGATCGAGATCGCGCCGCCGTTGACGTTGTATTTCGCCGGGTCGATGCCGAGACGGTCGCGCGAGTAGAGGCACTGCGAAGCGAACGCTTCGTTCAGTTCCCAGAGGTCGATGTCATCGACTTTCAGGCCGTGACGCTCGAGCAGGCGCGGAACGGCGAAGACCGGGCCGATGCCCATTTCGTCCGGGTCGCAACCCGCAAAGTTGAAGCCGGCGAAGCGGCCGAGCGGCTTCAGGCCGCGCTTGGCGGCTTCCTTGGCTTCCATGACCACCACGGCGGCGGCGCCGTCGGACAGTTGCGAGGCGTTGCCGGCGGTGACGTACTTGCCTTCCTTGACGACCATGCCGCCCGAGAAGACCGGCTTCAGGCCGGAGACCATTTCATAGGTCGTGCCGGGACGGTTGCAGTCGTCCTTGTCGGCAAGCACGTCCTCGAAGGTTTCTTCCTTGGTTTCCTTGTTGATCAGTTTCATGCGGGTTTTCAGCGGCACGATTTCCTGGGCCATGTAGCCCTTCTGCTGGAATTCGGCGGTGCGGCGCTGGCTCTCGACCGCATACTCGTCCTGGTATTCGCGGCTGACCTTGTAGCGATCTGCAACGATCTCGGCGGTTTCGATCATCGTCATCCAGATGGCGGGCCATGTCTTGGCCAGTTCCGGCTCGAAATACTTGTAGCGGTTCGACTGGCCGGAGCCCTGCACCAGGCTGATGCTCTCCACGCCGCCGCCGACGGTCACGGCTGCACCTTCGTTGATGATGGTGTGGGCGGCGTTGGCGATCGCCTGCAGGCCCGACGAGCAGAAACGGTTGATCGTGGCGCCCGACGTGGTCGAGGGGCAACCGGCGGCGAGGGCGGCGTTGCGGGCAACGTTGTGGCCCGTGGCACCTTCCGGCGCGGCGCAGCCGAGGAACACGTCTTCGACGGCAGCGGCTTCGACACCGGCGCGCTCCAGGGCGCCCTTGATGGCATGGCCGGCCATCGTGATGCCGTGCGTATCATTCAGGGCGCCGCGGCCGGCTTTTGTAAGGGGGGTACGGGCTGTTGAGACGATGACGGCTTCACGCATGACTTCCTCCGGGGATGTTTGGGGTCTGATTGCGGCGCACCCTAACGAGCGCGCCCGGTCAGCGCCAGACTTCCCTTAACGTCAACGGAGCCTTTCGCATTAAAAAACCCGCCCGGCGGGGCCGGGCGGGTGTCAAATTCGCGATCGGCCGCCGGATCAGGCGGTGATCTTGGCTTTCGGCGCGGCGGCTTTGACCGCGTCGTCGACATAGGCTTCGAACTTCTTGAAGTTCTCGACGAACATGTCGGCGAGTTTGGCAGCCTGTGCGTCATAGGCGGCCGTGTCGGCCCAGGTCGAACGCGGATCGAGGATCTTCGAATCGACGCCGGCAACGGCGGCCGGAACCATGAAGCCGAAGGTTTCGTCCTTGCGGAACTGGACCGAGTTCAGCGAGCCATCGAGCGCCGCATTCAGGAGCGCGCGGGTCGCCTTGATCGGCATCCGGTTGCCCTGGCCATACGGGCCGCCGGTCCAGCCGGTCGACACCAGCCAGCAATCGACATCATACTTCGCGATCAGGCGGCGGAGCAGATTGCCGTACTCGGACGGATGGCGCGGCATGAAGGGGCCGCCGAAACAGGTGGAGAAAGTGGCCGAAGGCTCGGTCACGCCCTTCTCGGTGCCGGCGACGCGCGCCGTGTAGCCCGAGAGGAAATGGTACATGGCCTGCGCCGGGGTCAGCTTGGCGATCGGCGGCATGATGCCATAGGCGTCGGCCGTCAGCATGATGAGGTTTTTCGGCTGGCCGCAGCGGCCGGTGAGCGACGCGTTCGGAATCGCCTCGATCGGATAGGCGCCGCGCGAGTTCTCGGCGAGGGCGGCCGAATCGAGGTCGAGTTCACGCGTGACCGCATCCATCACGACGTTCTCGAGCACGGTGCCCCATTGTTTGGTGGTGGCGTAGATTTCAGGCTCGGCCTCGGCCGACAGCTTGATCATCTTGGCGTAGCAGCCGCCTTCGAAGTTGAAGAGGCCGTTTTCCGACCAGCCATGCTCGTCGTCGCCGATCAGCGTGCGCGAGGCGTCCGCCGACAGCGTCGTCTTGCCGGTGCCCGAGAGGCCGAAGAAGATCGCCGCATCGTCCTTGTCGCTGGTGTTGACCGAGCAGTGCATGGGCATGACGCCCTGCGACGGCAGCAGGTAATTGAGGATCGTGAAGACCGATTTCTTGGTCTCGCCGGCATAGGATGTGCCGCCGATGAGCACGACGCGCTTGGTGAAGTTGACGGCGATCACCGTCTCGGAGCGCGTGCCGTGCTTGGCCGGATCGGCGCGGAAGCTCGGGCAGTTGATGATCGTGAATTCGGTCTTGAAGTTCGCCAGTTCATCCGTGGTCGGAAGACGCAGCAGGTGGCGGATGAACAGCGAGTGCCAGGCATATTCGGTCACCACGGTCACCGGCAGGCGGTAGTCGAGGTCCGCGCCGCCGAACAGGTCCTGTGAATACATGTCCTGCTTGGCCATGTGGGCTTTGAAGTCCGCCCACAGAGCATCGAAATTGGCCGGCGTCATCGGGGCATTGTTGTCCCACCAGACGGTGTCTTCGGTCAGTGCATCGCGCACCGTGAACTTGTCCTTCGCCGAGCGGCCGGTGTGCTGTCCGGTTTCGACGACAAGCGCGCCGCCTTTTGCAACGCGGGCTTCGCCAGCGGCGACAGCGGTTTCGTAAAGCCGGGCTTCGTTCCAGTTCTTGCGGATCGATTTCGGGCTTGCGCCCAGCTCGGCCAGGATTGCTACGGTATCGCTCATGTCACCCTCGATTCATGCGACTCTAACAGGCCGCCCCGGCCTCATCACCTTGCGCTCATTAGCGCTTCAAGGGTCGATTTTGCAACATCCGTGCCGCCGTTCGGAGGTCATGTTCGCCTTAAACTTGTGCGACAGAACCAGCAGTTTTGTGATGTCTACCGGTGTCACAAATTCGAGTTAATTATGCTGCGCCGCACTCTGTGCCGAGAGCGGACAGGTAGCATCTGACCGGCGTCGTCAGGCGGTCTGGAAGCTGGCCGGGCGCGAACCAGCCCCATCCGCCATGCTTCTCCGGTTCGAGATTCTGCGGCGTGCCCGACACGATGCGCGCTTCATACACCGGCGCGATCCAGTGGCGGCCATCGCCGCAGTCGATCGTCTCCGCGATGCAGGCGAGATGCAGGATCTCGATCTCGATTCCGAGTTCCTCGGCGATCTCGCGCCGGGCCGTGTCCATCGCCCGTTCGCCGAAGTCGATCTTGCCGCCAGGCAGGCCCCAGGCGCCGGCCTCCGGTTCGCGCAGGCGCTGGATCATGAGGAGGCGGCCTTCGCTGTCGCGGATCGCGGCGCCGCATCCGGCTTCGGGTTTCTGCATTCTCGTTCTCCCTGGATCCAGCGCGTGCCAGCGCCATGCCCTGCGCCGGTCACGCGCCCCCGAAGCTTGCCAAGGCTGCGCGTGCAACCGGCTCGCCCCATTCCTGCACGAAGTGGCCCGCATCCGGCAGGACCAGCGGCTCGGGGCATCCCTGGATCCGTGC
>JBGSOU010000154.1:0-2425 GCA_041739025.1 Hyphomonas sp. | reverse complement strand
CCTTCGCGCAGCGCCATCAAGCCGGCGGCGATCGCGAGGCCGATGAAGGGTGAGGCCGCGCCCAGCTTCAGCTGCCATGCGATCAGCGCGCCTAGGGTGAAGCCCGTCAGCAAACGGAAGGTCTCCGTGAAGGCATACCGTCCGACACGCAGTCCGGCCTTGTGCGCCTGCAGCGACACCTGAACGACCGTGTTGAGCGGCAACAGCGCGGCAATCCAGGGCAGCGTGGCCGCGTAGACCGGCTTGCCGCGCAGGGCCAGCCAGACGCAAGCCGCCAGCGCGAAGGCCAGCAGCAGCGATTTCAGCATCAGGCTGATCGCCGTGCGGTAATGGCCGGCCAGGTCACCCTTCGCCTCGGCTTCCGCCGTGAACCGGTACGCCGCGGCCTCGACCCAGGTCAGGCTGACCGTATGGATCAATGCCATTGCCCAGAGCATCAGCGCATAGACGCCGTATTCCGCCGCCCCCATCACCCGCGTGAACACATAGACCGCCCCGAACGAGGCGAGCCCGCTGGCCAGGTTTACGGGCAGATATCCGGCAAGGTGGCGCGACAGGCTCATGCGACCGCCCTAGCACGCACCGTGCCGTTTGGGCATCGTCCGCCGGAAGGCAGTGCCAGCACCCGCATGTCAGCCCGCCGCCTGCATCAGGACAAGCCCCGCTGCCAGCGTCGTGGCGGCCAGGATCCGCCGCAGCCCGAAGCCTTCCTTCAGCAGCCAGGCCCCGAAGGCGGCCGCAAACACCACCGAGGTTTCCCGCAGCGCCGTCACGGCCGCCGCATCAGTGAGCGTATAGGCATAGATCGCAAGACTGTAGGAGATCGAGCCCGCAAGCCCGCCAATCACGCCGTTGCGCAGCTCCGGCCTCAGGCTGGCGATCACCCGTCCCCGGCGCTGCCAGGCCAGCACCAGCGTGACGCCGATCCAGTCGAGCAGGAACAGCCAGACGATGAAGGTGAACGGGGTCGGCATCGCCCGGGCCGCGCGCGCATCGGCCACCGCGTAGAGGCCGACGCCTGCCGCCGTCATCAATGCCCAGAACACAGCGGACCGGTCCAGCCGGCGCGCGTCATGGGTCGCCGCCGTCGGCAGGGCAAACACGAGAATCGACAGGCTGGCTGCAATCAGACCGGCCAACTGCAGCGGCGACAGGCTTTCGCGCAGGAACACGGCCGCCAGCACCGCCGTAGCCAATGGCCCAAGCCCGCGCATCACCGGGAAAACGAGCGACAAGGCGCCCCGGTGCAGCGCCCGCACGGCGCAGAACTGATACAGCCAGTGGACCGCCATCGACAGGAGGATCAACCCCCAGGTGCCCGGCGGGGGCAGCGGCACGAAAGGCGCCAGCGGCACCGCCGTCAGCGCCATCACCAGCGCCACGATCGCCCGCGTGGTCAGCACATCCCCGCCGCGCTTCACCATCACAGTGGTGATCGCCACAGTCAGCGCCGAGGCCAGGCAGAGCGCGACGGGCAACAGGGATGTGGACATGGCGGCCCGCATAATCAGGTTTCTGCGGCGGGGGAAGCGGCGTCAGGGTTTGACACCCCCTGTCCTTGAGGCATCCTGCGCGGCGGAGGACGACGCCATGACAACCTACGACCTGATCATCCGGGGCGGTACAATCATCGACGGTTCCGGCGCCCCGGCCTTCGAAGGCGATGTCGCCGTCACCGGCGGCGTGATTGCGGCCATCGGCAAGGTAAACGGGCGCGGCATCGAGGAGATCGACGCAAGGGGCCAGACCGTCACCCCCGGCTTCGTGGACCTGCACACCCATTATGACGGCCAGGCCGCCTGGGCCGAAGCGATCAGCCCCTCCTCCCTTCACGGGGTCACCACGGCCGTCATGGGCAATTGCGGCGTCGGCTTTGCGCCCTGCAAGCCCGAAGACCACGGCCGCCTCATCCGCCTGATGGAAGGCGTCGAGGACATCCCCTATCCCGTTCTGGCCGAGGGCCTGCCCTGGAAATGGGAGAGCTTCCCGGACTATCTGGATTTCCTCTCCTCCCGCCGATTCGACACCGACATCTGCGCGCAGCTTCCGCATGCCGCGCTGCGGGTTTTCGTCATGGGTGACCGGGGCGCCAACCGCGAAGACGCCACGCCAGCCGACATCGCCGCAATGAAACAGCTCGCCAAGGACGCCGTGATGGCGGGCGCGATGGGCTTTTCCACGTCCCGCACGCTCAACCACCGTACCTCCGACGGCCAGCCGACGCCGACCCTCACCGCCTCGCAGGACGAATTGACCGGCATCGCCATGGGCCTCGCCGAAGCGGGGCGCGGTGTGTTGCAGTTCGTGTCGGATTTCAACGATCCCCAGAAAGAGGCCGCCATGTTGCGCCGCCTCGTCGAGGTTTCGGGCCGGCCGCTGTCGGTGTCGCTCGCGCAGGCCGATGTCGCGCCCGAAGGCTGGCGCC
>JBGSOU010000142.1:0-2505 GCA_041739025.1 Hyphomonas sp. | reverse complement strand
GCAGGCGCCTCGGCGGCCGCAGGCGCGGCGGTGGCCACAGGCTTTTGTGCTTCGGCCGGAGCCTCTGTGGCTGCGCTGCAAGCGCTGAGGGCGAGCCCGGCCATTGCCAGAAGGCCGGAACGAAGGAAGTGAATGTGCATGAGGCAGGGCCCTGTTCTGATCTTGTTGCGCAGTGTCGCCGGAACACGTCACAAACTCAACCTGCCCCAGGTGCGGCAAGAAGATCGCTTAGAATGCGCAATCGGTGGGCTGTGATCCAGGGGTTTGTCCCGCCCGGGTCTCGCTGTTATCAACACCCGAAACGCCATTTCTCCAAGGAGCCTCCGCGATGACTGACATGACTGCCGCAGGCCTCTCGCCCGCCGAACTCGCAAGCAAGGCCGAGGCTGGCGATCCCGAGGCGGCGCTGTTTCTGGCGCGCGTACTTCTCAGCCAGGGCAAGATGGAGGATAGCTTCAACTGGATCGTGAAGGCTGCCAAGGAAGGCCACCCCGTTGCGGCCACCGAACTGGGACTTCGGCTGGTCGTCGGCAACGGCGCCCCCACTGATCCGGTCGCCGGCATCAAGTGGATCGACGCGGCCGTCAGGGCCGGCTTTCCGGAAGCGGTGCGCTGGCGGGCGTTGTTCCTTGCCGCAGGCGTCGGCAGTCAGATCAACTTTCCCGCCGCGCTGAACATGCTCGAAGCGGCGGCCCAGAGTGGCGAACCGCATGCGCAGGCTCAGATGCAGTGCATCCAGGCAAGCGGTATCCAAAGTGACGAGACCCTCGCGGCGTTCCTTAATCCGCCCGCGCCGCTGCTTTTCTCGGAATCGCCTTGGGTGACCGCTGCCGAGCACGTGCTGCCGGAGCCGATGTGCAACTGGTGGATCGCAGCCGCTTCAACCCGGCTGCAGAAAGCCCGTATCCATGACGCCGATGCTGGCGGCCGGCGCGAAGATGGCATGCGGACGAATTCCGGAGCCGGCTTCAGCATTCTGCAGACAGATGTCGTGATGCAACTTTGTCTCGCCCGTATTGCGGTCGCGACTGGCCGGCCCCGCAAATGGCAGGAAGCGCCGAACGTTCTGCACTATAGTGTCGGCGAAGAGTATGGCCTGCACTTCGATTTCCTCGACCCCGCCAATCCGCATTTCGCGGACGGGCTGGCAAAACATGGCCAGCGTCGTACCACTGCACTGATTTACCTAAATCAGAATTTCATGGAGGGGCAGACATGGTTTGAAGCCATCCAGAAGCACGCCCGCACCCCGGCGGGCGGCATGCTGGCTTTTGACAACGTGCTCAACGACGGTTCGCCAGACCCGCGGACCCTGCATGCTGGTCTTCCGGTAACTATGGGTGAGAAGTGGCTGCTTTCGATCTGGATCCGGGACCGGGATCAGCCGATCATCTGACCCCATGCCGGCAAGCGGGACAAGCGGCGCGAGGAAGGCTAGACTAGCCAGTTGATGGCTGATTCTGTGCGCCCACGTCCCGTGATCCTCCGGCTACCGCCAGAGGTCGTCAACCGCATCGCTGCCGGCGAAGTGGTGGAGCGGCCCGCAGCGGCGGTGAAGGAGCTTGTGGAAAACGCCCTTGATGCCGGCGCGCGCAGCATTTCGGTTGGCGTTGAAGAGGGCGGCCTGAAGCGTATCACGGTTGAGGATGACGGCTGCGGCCTGTCGGCAGACGATCTCGCCGTCGCGCTGGAGCGGCACGCGACGTCCAAGCTGGTGCCGGATTCCGATGGCCGGGTTGATCTTCTGAACATCCACACGATGGGCTTTCGCGGCGAGGCGCTGCCTTCGATCGCGTCGGTCAGCCGGATGCGCATCGTCAGCCGCGCGGCGGGTGAAGCGGCAGCCGAAATCTATTCCGAGGCCGGACGGATCGAAGGGCCGAAGCCGGCCGCCTTCACCGGGCGCGGAACAACCGGCACGCGGATTGATGTGACGGACCTGTTCCACGCGACACCTGCGCGCCTGAAGTTCATGCGGGGCGAACGCGCCGAGGCCCTCGCGGTGACGGATGTCGTCAAGCGGCTCGCGATGGCGAATGCCGGTGTGGCCTTCACGCTGGAAAACAACGGCCGCAATGTCTTGCGCTATCCGGCGGAAACCGATGACGAGGCCGGCCGGCTCACCCGTCTCGGCGCGATCATGGGACGCGAGTTCAGCGACAATGCGATCGCCATTGATGCAGACCGCGACGGCGCACGGCTGCTCGGCTTTGCAGGCCTGCCGACCCTGAACCGCGGCAATGCGCAAATGCAGTTCCTGTTCGTCAACGGACGGCCTGTGAAGGACCGGATGCTGACCGGCGTGGTGCGCGCCGCCTATCAGGATTTCCTCGCACGGGACCGGCATCCGCTGCTGGCCCTGTTTGTCGAGCTCGACGCCGAAGAGGTGGATGTGAACGTCCACCCGGCCAAGACCGAAGTGCGCTTTCGCGACGCTGCCGGGGTCCGGGGGCTGATGATCGGCGCGCTGCGTCACAGCCTCGCCGGCGCTGGCCACCGTGCCTC
>JBGSOU010000128.1:0-5479 GCA_041739025.1 Hyphomonas sp. | reverse complement strand
CACGCCGTGCTGCGCGTGGCGCTGCTGGCCGCCGCCGATGACAAGGAAGCCGGTGAAGTCTGGCGCGCCTGGGTGGGCCGCGACATTCGCCAGCCCCTGCGCATGCTGCTGGCGGAACTGGCCGCAAAGCGCGTGATCCGGCGCGATTTCGAACTGGACGACGTGATCGAGCAGCTGCTGGGGCCGATCTTCCACCGCCTGACGATCATGCGCGCCCCGGTGAAGGAAGGCTTCTGCGCCGACCAGTCGGCGGCGTTTTTGCGGACCTACGGGGCGCTGTAGGGCGCATCAGGCCGAAGGGCGGAATGCACCCTACTTGGAGCGCCGCCAGACCATCAGGGGGTCGAAGGCGCCGGTTTCGGCGGCTTTCTGGAGCTGGGCCATCTGGTCGAAGACCGCGTTCGGCGCGCTTTTTGCCTTGGCGCCCTGATAGAGCGCCTCGTCCAGCCGGCAGATCTGTTCGTAAAGCGCCTCGCTGCGTCCCACGAGATCGAGGAAGCGGGGCGGCAGGCCGCGGCTGCGCTGGGCTTCGGGGTTCAGCGGCGGCTCATCGCGCTTGATCCGGTACTTCCGGGCGCTGGCCTCTTCGCGCCGCATTTCGCCGTCGCGCACGGCCTTTTGCATCACCAGCCAGGACGCCGCCTGCATCAGGCGCGTCGTCAGCTCCATGCTCCAGGCCGAATAGGTGAGGCTCGCGTCCCGGGGAAGTGCTTTGGCCTGGTCGCGGCCCGGACCATCGAGATAGGACGCGGTTTCCTCGACGAGGGCCATGCCGCGTGAAAAAACGGTGTCGAACAACTTGCCGCCCGTGAAGTGTTCAGGCGCGGTCACAGGGTCAACCGGATCAGTTTCAGCCATGTGCGCTTCTCCGCCAATCCGTATCCAGCATCCGATCCTAGCCCCCAGCCCTTTCGCGAGACTTAACTGCCGCCGCCAAAGAGGGCATCTGCCGCGCGTTTCTGGGCCTTCTTGCGCTCGATTTCGGCCTCGCAGGCCGCAATCTCCGCCCGCAGCTGCTCGATCCGGACGTCCAGCTCCGCCACCGACATCTGGTCGAGCGCCTGGGGACGGCGGAGCAACACCGGCTCTTCATCGGATACAGCCATCGGCAATCCTCCCGTTTACGGTTTCAGGAAAGCAGAAAGACCGGCTAGAAGCGACTCGAAATCCACGTTCCCAGACCTGATCCGGAGACGCCGACATGACCGCCTTGATGAAAGCCGCCACCGCCCCCGCCGGCCAGCCGCTGGTGCTGACCGAGATGCCCCGGCCGGAGCCCGGGCCCGGCGAGGTGCAGATCGAGATTGCGGCTGCAGGCCTGAACCGGGCAGATCTGGCGCAGAAGGCGGGGATGTACCCGCCCCCGCCCGGCGCCTCGCCCATTCTCGGGCTGGAAGTCTCCGGCATTGTTTCGGCGACTGGTCCGGGCACCGAACGGTTCAAGGTGGGTGACCGGGTCGCCGCGCTGCTCGGCGGCGGCGGCTATGCCACCTATACGGTGGCGGACGAGGGCTCGGTGTTGCCGGTGCCGGCCGGCTTTGACCTGACGCTCGCGTGCTGCTTTCCGGAAGCGCTGCTTACGGTCTGGGCCAACGTGTTCGACCGGGCGCGGCTGAAGCCCGGCGAAGCCTTCCTGTGCCACGGCGCGACCAGCGGCATCGGGGTGATGGCGCTGCAGATGGCAAAGGTGTGGGGCGCGGCTCCAATCTTCGGCACGGCCGGATCGGACGAGAAATGTGCGCTGGCCCGCGAACTCGGCGCGACGCGCGCCATCAACTACCGCACCGAAGCCTTCGAGGAGATCGTCAAGGCCGAGGGCGGCGCGGATGTGACGCTCGACATGGTCGGCGGCGAGTACATCCAGAAGAACATCACCGCCGCGAAAACCGACGGGCGGATCATCAACATCGCCTATCAGGACGGGTTCGCCGCGAGCCTCAACTTCGCGCCGGTGCTGATGAAACGGCTGTCGATCCTCGCCACCACGCTGCGGGCCCGGCCGCTGGCCGACAAGCGCCGGATCCGCGATGCAGTCGAGCGGGATTTCTGGCCGCATGTGATCTCGGGGCGGATCAAGCCGGTGCTCGACGGCGCCTTCCCGCTGGCCGAGGCCGAAGCGGCCCTTGCCCGCATGGCGCATGGCGGACATTCGGGGAAAATCCTGCTTCGGCCGTGATTTCGGCCTTGAATTCACCGGGTCCCTTTCCACCGGCGCACATCTGACGTATACGGCCCGTCAAGGTACCAGCTGTCCTGGACCCGACCCGCCCGGCACCCCAAGTGCCGGGCGGCTGCATTTCAGGCGGCCATCACGAGTTCAGGAGAAACCCCATGTCCGACGTTCTTATGCCCCGCGCCACAGCGGTCTGGCTGCTCGACAACACCACGCTGACCTTCACCCAGATCGCGAAATTCTGCGGCCTGCACCATCTCGAGGTGAAAGGCATCGCCGACGGCGATGTTGCGGAGAACATGCGCGGCGTCGACCCGATTGCCGGCGGCATCCTCTCGCGCGAAGAGATCAAGAAGGGCGAAGACGACGCCGACCATGTGCTGAAGATTGCTGACTCGCGGATCGACCACATCCCCCAGCCGAAACGCAAGGGCAGCCGCTACACGCCGGTCATCCGCCGCGCCGACAAGCCGGACGCGGTCGCCTGGTTCATCCGCAACCACCCGGAAGTGTCGGATGCGCAGGTCATCAAGCTGATCGGCACGACCAAGGCGACGATCAACAACGTGCGCGACAAGTCACACTGGAACGCGACCAACATCAAACCGGTCGACCCGGTGACGCTGGGCCTGTGTTCGCAGATCGAGCTCGACGAAGTGATTGCCAAGGCCGCCGACAAGCGCCGCAAGATGGACGCCGAGAAAGCCGCCCGTTCGGAAGGTCCGGGCCTCGCCCCGGCCCAGGATACCCCCGCCTTCGAACCCGAGCCGGAACCCGAGAACGCTTACAGGAAAAGCATCTCGGCCGACGATGTGTTCCGCGACTTCGAATAGACTTCCGGAGACCCTGACGTGACGAACAGACTTCCTGCCCGGCCCTGCGTCGGGATCGTTGGCGCGACTGGCCTTGTCGGCGAAATGATGCGCGACATCCTCGCCGAGCGGGACTTCCCGCTCAGCGCCATCCGCTTCTTTGCCTCGCCGCGGTCGGCCGGCAGCACGCTCGATTTCAAGGGCGAGCGCGTCGTTGTTGAAGACGCATCGACGGCCGACTATGCCGGCCTCGACATCGTGTTTTTCTCCGCAGGCGGATCAACCTCCAAGGCGCTGGCGCCGAAAGTGGCGGCCGCCGGGGCGATCGTGATCGACAATTCCTCGGCCTGGCGCAGCGATCCGGACGTGCCGCTGGTGGTGGCGGAAGTGAACCCGCATGCCCTGAAAACGATCTCAAAGGGCATCATCGCGAACCCGAACTGCACGACCATGGCGGCCATGCCGGTGCTGAAGCCGCTACATGACCGCGCCGGCCTGAAAAAGCTGGTCGCGAGCACTTATCAGGCGGTATCGGGCGGCGGTGTGGCCGGCGTGGACGAACTGCAGTCGCAGATTGATGCTGTCAGCAAGGGCGCCAGCGCGCTGGCCCGGCATGGCGAGGCCGCCGACTTTCCGGCCCCGAAGAAATGGGCCGTGCCGATCGCGTTCAACGTGGTGGCCCTGAACTATACCCTCGGCGAAGATGGCTATACGGACGAAGAGCTGAAGCTGCGCGACGAGAGCCGCAAGATCCTCGAGATTCCGGGATTGCCGGTGTCGGGAACCTGCGTGCGCGTGCCGGTCTTCACGGGTCACTCCGTGTCGATCAATGCCGAGTTCGAACGCCCGATCAGCGCCGCTGAAGCAACCGAACTGCTGGGCAAGGCCCCGGGCGTGGTGGTCTGCGAGATTCCGAACGCGCTCGGCGCAACGGGGCGCGATCCGGTCTTTGTCGGACGGATCCGGCCGGATCCGACGGTCGAACACGGGCTGGCGCTGTTTCTCAGCAACGACAACCTGCGCAAGGGTGCGGCGCTGAACGCGATCCAGGTCGCCGAAGTGCTTCTTCAGCAGCGCGGCGCCTAACCGGTCCGCCTGGGGAAGACATAGAAGGCCCCTGCCCCGCCATGCTTGGGGTGGGATTCAGCGTAGCCTGACACGAGGCGGCGAGCCGGCGGCGATTCCAGCCAGAGCAGGAAGTTGCGGCGCAGGATGCCCTGGCCTTCCTTGCCCTTGCCGGTGATGACGAGGACGCAGCGCGCGCCGTCCGCCTGCTGACGTTCGAGGAAGGCGGGCAATGCGCGCGCAGCGCTTGCCTGCGTGTGTCCATGCAGGTCGAAGGTGGCTGTCAGGGTCAGCTTGCCGCGCCGGACCTTTTTCTCGCCGCTGCGCTCGGCCGGCGGCGCGGGTGCTTTCGGAGTTTCCGGCTTTTGCGGCTTTGCCGGCTTTGCAGCCGGCGCATCCCCGAGATCCGGCCCGCCGGATTCGAGCGCGGCCGACATTTCTTCGAGATCGGACGCCCGCGGACCGATCGGCTTGACGGTCGCCGCCACCCGCGCCCAAGCGCGGGCTTCCTCGGGCGACAGGTTGCGGCGGGTCATCCGCCGGTCTGGCCAGAACCGTCGATGCTGGCGACGAGGCCGGCTTCGAACATCCGCTCAACGACGGCGCGCGGCAGCAGCACCCAGAGACGACCCTTGGCGTTCATCGTGCCGGCGCGGTTGCCGGCATCGACCCCGGTGCCGAAATAGATGTCGCCGCGGACCGGGCCCTTGATGGCGCCGCCGGTGTCCTGCGCGATCAAAAGGCCGGACCAGTCCCCGCCTAGGCCTGGCGCCGTCGTCTGCACGAACATCGGCACGCCGAGGGCGTGGAATTCGGGATCGACTGCCATCGAGCCAAGCGGGGTCAGCGGGACATTGTGGGCGCCGTTCGGGCCGAGGTTCGGGTCGCCTTCGTGGAGCGACTGGAAGAAGACAAAACGCGGGTTGATGTTCATCGCCTCGCGCACTTCGGCAGCGCTGGAGCGGTCCATCCAGCCCCGGATGCCCTGCATCGAGCCTTCAGCGCGCGTGATGCGGCCGGTTTCGATCAGCCAGTTGGCGACCGACTTGAAGGGTTGGCCATTATGGGCGGCGTAGGCGGCGCGCAGCGTGCTGCCATCCGGAAAGGTCAGCCGGCCGGAGCCCTGGACTTGCAGGAAGAAAACGTCCGCCGGATGCGCGTAGGCGATGGCCGGGCCGCCGCGCGCGGTGATGTCGGCGCGGGAGGGATAGGGCCGGGTCGAACCGTCCGGCATTTTCTGGAGCGGGCTGTCGCCGTTCGCGACGAAATCGGCCGGGACGGAAAACACCGGTTCGGTGAACACGCCTTCCGGCGCGTGGCGGGCTTCGTAGCGCGGCTCGAAATAGCCGGTGAACTTGTCCTTGCCTTCGCGGTCGACGATCTCGAGCGGCACGAACTGGGTTTCGAAAACCTTGCGCGCGGCGGCCTC
>JBGSOU010000126.1:0-10279 GCA_041739025.1 Hyphomonas sp. | reverse complement strand
GTCGCTCCAGACTGTAAGGGCAAAATGTAAGTGATGATGATCAGTATAGGGCCGTTACCGGGATACTCCGCGGCGGTGTCAGGGTGTCACGAGCCCGATCGACTGAAAGGAACCCGGAAGCGGACTTCATCAGGGCCAGCGGTCACATACCGCGCAAACAGGCCGGACACATGACCGCATCCCTCAGATCAGCAATCACTCAAACTTTGCTCTTGCAGAACCGGGGCCGTCCACACATGACATCACCGATGGTCTCGATTGCGGAAACTATTCCCATCAGACAGAATCCGACAACCGCACCTGCCGAAAACGTGAACCCGAAATGGAAGGGCTCCGGAAAGGCGACCCAGCCGGCATCGTTCATCGGTGAAAAATCGACGCGCCCCATCAGAAGGGCCACCGCATATCCCGCGACGAGCCCGATCAGGATCGCGGCGGAGCCCCAAAGGCCGCGCCCGAAGAAGTTGAAGCCGAAGGTTACAACGATCACGATTCCGGCCAGCGACCAGCTTTCCAGCGATCCATAGGCCGGCGTGCCGGCCATCGGCACGCCGCCCGCCGCATACTGGATACCCACCTTGACCAGAGACAGCCCGATCATGGCCACGACGAGTCCGGTGACAAGCGGCGGGAATGCGAAGCGCAGCCGGCCGACGAAGTAGCCGAGCGTCGCATGGAACAAACCGCCGGCAGCACATCCGGCGGTGAGGATGGCCATTGCTTCATGGCCGCCCGTGGCCGCAATCGGCAACATGATCGGAAGAAAGGCAAAGCTGGTGCCCTGTACGATCGGCAACCGGGCACCGACCGGCCCGGCCGTGACGGTCTGAAGCAGCGTCGCAACGCCCGCAAACAGCATGGCGGTCTGGATCATGTAGATCACTTCGCCCGACGTGCCGTTTCCCGGCCCGAACCCGGCCGCCCCGGCAATGATGATTGCCGGTGTCACGTTGCTGACGAACATCGCGAGGATGTGCTGGAGGCTGAGCGGAAGGGCGACGGAGAGCTTCGGGAAGTAATCCGGATCGAGACGCTGTTCAGGTGTCATGAGACAGGTCTAACTAGGCGGGAGACAGGAAAATGAACTTCAGCAGGAACACGGTCGCCAGGACCAAGACGCCGATGCTCAGGCTCTTCCACTTTCCAGCCCCGATCTTCAGCACGGCAAAGGTGATGAAGCCCAGGCTGATCCCGGTGGCGATGGAATAGGTCAGCGGCATGGCGATGGCCGTGATGACCGCCGGGACAAAGGAGGTCGGGTCCTCCCAATCCAGCTTTGCGAGGCCGCCGGCCATGATGCAGCCGACATAGATGAGGGCAGGGCCCGTTGCGTAAGACTGGATTGCGCCGGCCAGCGGCGCCAGGAACAGCGCGAGACAGAAAAGCAGCGCCACGGTGACGGCCGTCAGTCCCGTCCGGCCGCCGGCTTTCACCCCGGCGATGCTCTCGATGTAACTTGTTGCGGAAGAGGTGCCGAGGACAGCGCCGATCATGGTGGCGGTACTGTCGGCGAGCAGTGCCTTGCGCAGGTTCGTCACGTGGCCCTTTTCATCCAGCAGCCCGGCGGGGTGGGCCACCGAGACCAGTGTTCCGGCGGTGTCGAACATGTCCACGAACAGGAAAGAGATCACGACGACGACCAGCCCGATCTCCAGCGCCTTGGTCCAGTCGAGCTGGAACAAGGTCGGCTCGATGGAAGGGGGCATGGAAACGATCCCCGTCGGCTCGGAAATGCCCAGCAGCACGCCGGCAATCGTGACGCCGAGGATCCCGATGAGCAGTGCGCCAGGGACTTTGCGGGCGTCGAGCACCGCGATGACGGCGAAACAGGCGATCGCCAGCAGGGCCGTCGGTGCGGACAGGTCACCGAGACCCACAATCGTCGCGGGGTTATGCACGACGATACCGACACTCGTGAGCCCGATGATGATCAGAAAGAACCCGATACCGGCGGAAATCGACATCTTGAGTTCCATCGGAATGGCATTGATGATCCATTCCCGGATCGGCATGAGACTCAGTGAGACGAACAGGGCGCCGGACATGAACACGGCCATCAGCGCGGTCTGCCACGGGATGCCCATCCCGATCACCACGCCAAACGTGAAATATGCGTTCAGTCCCATGCCGGGCGCGATGGCGATCGGATAGTTGGCATAGAGCCCCATGATCGCCGTCCCGATGGCAGCCGAAAGGCAGGTCGCCACGAACACGGCGCCGGGATCCATGCCCGCCTTGGACAGGATGTCCGGGTTCACGAAGATGATGTAGCTCATCGCGAGAAAGGTCGTCACGCCCGCCGTGAGTTCGGTCCTGACGTTGGTTCCGCGCGCGTCGAGCTGGAAGAGTTTGTTGAGCATAGGTCTCATCCGTTGGTGTCGGGCCGGGGCGGCGCCTTCAATTCCAGAAGAGCGCAAAACCGGGCGCGGGTCTGCTGAATTGTATGCGGGGTGCGGATGCGGGCGCGGCGGGGATGGCGGATTGGGCAAGGCCGGTCGAAATTTGACCGCTCGCGGCCCAGCGCTCTCAATTTTGCAGCGCTTCGGGCTCAACCGGGCCAGGCAACTTGTGCGAATCTCGTTCACACATTTCAGGTTTATGGCGGCTGGGCGTCCGGCGGGTATTGGTCGAAGCTTGTGCGCCGGCGATGTCAAAATGCGTTCTCTCAAGCGATTCTGGGGTTCCTGCGGTTTGGATGCCGGGCCTGACTTGCCGCGCGCGCCGGAGCGGCGTTGTGTAGGCTAAGCGCAGCCGGCCCGACCGGCGAAGGGAGTCCGCCGAAACATGATCCGCTTTGTCCTTGATGGCGAAATCCGCACGCTGGAGCGCTGCGATCCCACCCAGACGGTGCTTGAGTGGTTGCGTGAGGATCAGCGGCGAACCGGCACAAAGGAGGGATGCGCCGAAGGGGACTGCGGCGCGTGCACGGTGGTGCTCGGCGAACTGGTGGATGACGCGGTCCGCTACCGCGCGGTGAATGCCTGCATCTGCTTCATGCCGATGCTCAACGGCAGGGAACTCGTTACAGTCGAATCGCTGGGCGCTGCGGCGTCGCTTCATCCGGTGCAGAAGGCAATGGCCGACGGTGATGCATCGCAATGCGGGTTTTGCACGCCGGGATTCGTGATGTCGCTCTTCGCGCGCTATCAGGCGAGCGATACGGCCTTGCCTGAACCGGTGGATGATGTGCTCGCGGGTAATCTCTGCCGTTGCACAGGCTACGGACCGATCCGCAGGGCCGCGACTGAATTGACGCCGGATGCCGGCACGCAGGCCCGGTTCGGGGGCACCTCGACCGTTGCGCAGCTGAAGTCGATTGCGGCCGGTGCTGGTGCCGACTGGAGCTTCACCGACCCGGTTCTGGGGACTTCCCGCCGTTGCCAGATCCCGCGAACCGAGCGTGAGCTCGGGCAAATCCTCGCGGAATCGCCAGATGCCACACTGGTCGCAGGCGCCACCGATGTCGGCCTGTGGGTCACCAAACAACACCGGCCCCTGTCTCATCTTGTCTTCATCCATGACATTCCCGCCTTGCAGTCGGTTGCTCTTGAAGCCGGCGGCGTGCGCATCGGGGCGGGCGTCAAGTATGCCGACGCCCTCGCTCGATTGCGGGCTCTGCATCCTGATCTGGGCGAATTGGTTCGCCGGATCGGATCCGTCCAGGTGCGCAACAGCGGCACAATCGGCGGCAACATCGCCAACGGTTCCCCGATCGGCGACACGATGCCGGCGTTCATTGCACTGGGGGCCGGACTCGAGTTGGGCACCGCCGGCGGCGTCCGGCGCATGGCGCTCGAGGACTATTTCATCGCTTACGGACAGCAGGACCGGCAACCTGGCGAGTATGTGAAATCCATCTTTGTCCCTGCGCCTGAGGCTGGGCTTCTGTTTCGTTCCTACAAGATCTCGAAGCGCTTCGATCAGGACATTTCCGCGGTGTGCGGCGCCTTTGCGCTCAGGGTCGAGGACGGCACGGTTCTGGCCGCGCGGGTCGCTTTCGGCGGCATGGCCGGCACGCCCAAGCGCGCTGCTGCTTGCGAAGCAGCGCTCACTGGAAAACCGTGGACGTCAGACACCATCGAGAGCGCCGCCGAAGCTCTCGCGCAGGATTATGCGCCGCTCAGCGACATGCGCGCCAGCGCCGGGTACCGGATGAAAGTCGCCCAGAACCTGCTCCGCAAGGTCTGGCTTGAGGCGACCGGAAGCGGGCGGACGCGCATTCTGGAGGCGTCCTGACGCCATGCTCGAACGGACCCACCCCGACAAGGCCGCAACCGTCCTGAACGGCGATGTGCATCAGTCACTCCGCCACGACAGCGCCCATCTGCACGTTTCGGGCGAGGCGCGTTACATTGACGATCTTCCCGAACCTGCCGGATGCCTTCATCTCTATATCGGCACCAGCGCCCGGGCCCATGCGCGCATTGCCGAGATGGATCTGTCGGCGGTGCGTGCGGCGCCGGGCGTCGTGCTCGTGTTGACCGCCCGTGACATTCCCGGCGTCAATGATGTCGGCGCTGTGGTGCATGACGAACCGGTTTTCGCCGACGGCGAAGTCATCTGTCATGGCCAGAGCCTGTTCGCGGTCGTCGCAGTGACGCGCAAGGCGGCGCGGCTGGCGGCGTCCAAGGCACGCGTCACGTATGAAGATCTGCCCGCCTACATCACGATCGAACAGGCCCGCGCGGCCGGATCATTGATCGAACGATCGCAGGTGATGGCGAGCGGCGATGCGGATGCAGCGATCCTGAATGCGCCGTTCCGGCTCGAAGGTGCCATCGAGATGGGCGGGCAGGATCACTTCTATCTCGAAGGCCAGATTGCTCTGGCCACACCCGGCGAGCATGGCTCTGTCCACGTCTTCTCCTCGACGCAGAACCCCACGGAAGCGCAGCATCTCGTGGCGCACGTGCTCGGTGTTCCAAGCAATCAGGTCTCGGTTGAGGTGCGCCGGATGGGCGGCGGGTTTGGCGGCAAGGAAACCCAGTCTGCCTTGTTGGCCGCCGCGGCATCCCTGGCGGCGGTACGCACGGGCAAGCCGGTCAAGTTCCGCATGGACCGGGATGACGACATGATCGTCACCGGCAAGCGGCACGATTTTGCGATCACCTATGCGGCCGGCTTTGACGCGCAGGGTGTGCTCGCCGGGACCCGTTTCGATCTGGCGTCGCGGTGCGGCGCGTCGACGGACCTGTCGATGGCGATCAATGACCGTGCCATGTTTCACGCAGACAACTGCTACTTCCTCGGGCAGGCGAAAATCGTGTCCCACCGGATGCGCACGCATACGGTGTCCAACACCGCGTTTCGCGGGTTTGGGGGGCCGCAGGGCATGCTCGGCATCGAGCGATTGATTGATGAAGTCGCCTTCCGCGTCGGGCGCGATCCGCTCGATGTGCGGCTGGACAACCTGTATGCCGGGCCCGGCCGGGATGTGACGCCTTATGGTCAGACCATCGACGACAATGTTGCAAGGGAGATCATTGAAACCCTCGCCGAAACGTCCGGCTACCGCGCCCGGCGGGCGCAAATCGAGGCGTTCAATGTGCGCGGCGACAGCCCGGTCATTCGCCGGGGCATCGCGCTCACGCCGGTCAAGTTCGGCATCTCGTTCACGACAACCTTCCTCAATCAGGCCGGCGCACTGGTGCAGCTCTATGCCGATGGCAGCATCCAGCTGAACCATGGCGGCACCGAGATGGGGCAGGGGCTGATGATCAAGGTGGCGCAGATCGTCGCCAACGAGTTTCAGGTCGACATCGGACGTATCCGGATCATGCCGACATCGACCGAGAAAGTGCCCAATACGTCTGCGACGGCTGCCTCCTCGGGAACCGACCTGAACGGCATGGCGGCTCAGGCTGCGGCGCGCAAGATCAAGCGCCGGCTCACGGCTTTTCTGGCACAACGCGACGGCGTGGCAGAGGAGGACATCCACTTTTCGAACAACCGCGTGACCGTTGGCGCAGCAGAGCATGCATTCGAAGACGTGGTGAAGTCGGCTTACCTTGGCCGAATCTCCCTGTCGGCGACAGGCTTCTACAAGACACCCAAGATCCACTATGACCGCGCCCGGCATCGTGGTCATCCCTTCTACTATTTCGCGTACGGCGCCGCCGTTTCCGAAGTCGAAATCGACATGCTGACCGGTGAAAACCGCGTCGTTCGGGCCGACATCCTTCACGACGTCGGACGGTCCCTGAACCCGGCGATTGATCTGGGGCAGATCGAAGGCGGCTTCGTCCAGGGCATGGGCTGGCTCACCACCGAGGAGCTGGTCTTCGACGCGCAGGGCCGGCTGCGAACCCATGCGCCGTCGACCTACAAGATCCCCGCCTGCAGTGACCGCCCGGCCAGCCTGAACATCAAGCTCTGGGAAGCGGGTGAAAACCGCGAGCCAACCATTCACCGGTCGAAGGCGGTGGGCGAACCGCCGTTCATGCTCGCAATTTCCGTGCTCTCAGCGCTGACCCACGCAGTCTCGGGCGCTGCCGCGCACCGCGTTTTCCCGCGCCTTGATGCCCCCGCAACCCCCGAGCGGATCCTGATGGCCGTCGAGGCCGCCCGGGCAGAGATGAAGCGGCGGTAGCGATGGCCCGCTCGGATTGGATCGGGGCCGCCCGCGCCGCACTCCAGAAGGATGGCACGGCGGTTCTCGTGACCCAATGTGTCGTCGAAGGCTCTGCGCCCCGCGAAGCGGGTGCACGAATGCTCGTCCGTGAGGACGGCTTCTGGGGCACGATCGGCGGCGGCAATCTCGAACACCTGGTGCTGGAACAGGCGAGAGCGCTGCTTCAACGCCCGGAGCTGGCCAGCCTGCTGCAAGATTATCCGCTGGGGCCGCTTTTGTCCCAATGCTGCGGCGGGCACGTCCGCATCCTGCTGGAACGCCTGTCCGGCGCAGACCTTGACTGGCTGACGGAACTCGACAGCCAGATTTCCCGGTCACCGGGCCTTGTGCTGGAAACGCGGCTGAACGGGGACGGACCGCGCAAGCGTGTGCTTCCCGCCGGCGCCGCGAGCGCGATTGAAACAGAGCCTTTCGCTGACCATGACGGAAAGCCATTGCCACTTGCGCGTCCGCCACGCGATCAGTGTACGTTCTATCGGGAGTGCCTGACGCCGCCTTTGCCGCCGGTACATGTGTTCGGCGCCGGGCATGTGGGCCGCGCCGTCCTGCAGGTTCTTTCGGTCTCGGATTTTCCGCTGCATTGGTATGACGCGCGCCCCGAGTATGAAGGTGGCACGGGCGCCGTGCCGGTGGAGCAACTGGTGTCGCCGGACGAAGCGGTCGCAGCGCTTCCGGGAGGTGCGATCTGTCTCATCTTCACCCATGCGCACGAGCTGGACTATCAGCTCACGCGGGCCATCCTGATGCGCGGTGACGTTCTCTATTGCGGCCTGATCGGTTCACGGACGAAACGTGCGCGTTTCACCCGGCGTCTGGCGGCGGAGGGGTTGAACGAGACCGCCATCGCGCGCCTGACCTGTCCGATCGGCCTGCCGGGAATCGAAGGCAAGTCACCCTTTGCAATCGCTTTGAGCGTCGCCGCTGAGCTCAACCAGCTTGCGCCTCAGTCCGCCCCGTCAGCCGCCGCCGCCTTCGAATAGCGCTGGGCCACCACGGCGCAAGCCATCAGCTGGAACTGGTGATAGAGCATCAAGGGCAGCATGATCGGACCCAGGCTCGCAGAGCCGGCAAACAGGATCTGCGCGATGGGCGCGCCGTTGGCGAGGCTCTTGGTCGAGCCACAGAACACGATCGCGGCTTCGTCTTCGCGGGGCAGGCCGGCGAGCCGCGCGGCGCGCATCGTCAGAGTCAGCGCCAGCGCCAGAAGTGTCAGCACCAGACCGCCCGTTGCGGCGAACTGGATCAACGTGAATTCCGACCAGATGCCGCCTTTGGTCGACGTGGCAAAGGACGTGAAAACAATCAGCAGGATCACCCCGCGGTCCAGCCGGGTCACGATCCATTTGTACCGGTCGAGCAACTTCCTCACCATAGGCCGCAGGATCTGTCCGGCCGCGAATGGCGCCAGCAACGTCATCGCGATATCGATCATCGCATCGATCAGGGAAAAGTCCCCGGCGCCCGTCTTGGATACAAGCGAAACCATCGCCGGCGTCACGATCATCCCGATCAGGCCCGACAGAGTCGCGTTGAAGACCGCAACCGGAATATTGCCCTTGGCAATCCCGGTCATGGCGACGGATGATGACACCGTCGATGGCAGCGCGGCGAGGAAGAAGAAGCCCAGCAGCAGCACATCTGGAAGAATGTTCTGCAGGCTGAAATAGAGGATCAGGCCGAGGATCGGAAAAACGATGAAGGTCGTTGCCTGGATCAGCAGGTGCGCACGCCAGTTCTTGAGGCCCATCGCGAGCTTTTCCGGCGCAAGGTTGGCGCCATGCAGGAAAAAGACGAGCGCGATGCCGACAGCTGTCACCTTACCCAGCTGAAGCGGCCCGTCGGACGCGCCCCAATGCGGAAAGATCAGCGCCAGAATGACGGCGCAGACCATGAGCAGGACGAAGCGGTCAGGAAGAAAGCGCATCCGGGCAACGGGACCTTGATCGGTTGGACATGGCCACAACGCCTAGGACGCGCGCGCTCCAGATTCCAGCACTGAGTGTCTCCACTTGGGCAGAGCGGCGCCCTTTCGGCCTCTCCAGCAAGAATTTTGCGCCCGAGTGATGCATTTTTGGCAGCGCAGCGTCATTCTGAGCGGGGTGAACGGAGGACAGGCGGCATGACCATTCTCAAAACGGGTCTCGTTTATTTCGATCAGGCAGCGCGCGATGGATCGATCCGCAAGGCGGCGGACAATCTCCACATCGCCTCCTCGGCCGTGAACCGCCAGCTGCTCCAGCTGGAGGAAGAATTGGGGATCGAACTGTTCGAGCGCTTGCCGCGGGGGATCCGGCCCACGGCGGCAGGCGAAGCGCTTCTGAACTATGTCCGGCAATGGAACCGCGATGTCTCGCAGCTCCGGCAGGAGATCGGCCGCCTCAAGGGCGGCGTTCGCGGCACGATCCACATTGCAGCGGCCGAGAGCATCACGACCGAGATCCTGCCCCGCGCCATGGCCAACCTTCAGGCCCGCTTCCCGCTGATCGACTTTACGCTCATTTCCGGCGACAATTACTTCATCAAGTCTGCACTGCTCTCGCGCGAAGCGGATATCGTTTGCGCCTTCGACGTGACCG
Organism: Hyphomonas sp.; assembly: GCA_041739025.1. Taxonomy (GTDB): domain Bacteria; phylum Pseudomonadota; class Alphaproteobacteria; order Caulobacterales; family Hyphomonadaceae; genus Hyphomonas. The sequence continues at coordinate 1,072 of JBGSOU010000126.1, read as the reverse complement.
GCGGCCTGCGGACCGAGACCGTGGCCTCCGTTTCATCCCCGATCGGCGTGATCATGCCGGCCGGGCATCCACTTTCGAAGCGCGAAGAACTCGCGTTGAGCGATTGCCTCGAATATCCGGTCATCACGCCAACCGCGAACTGGCTCAATCACAGTATTCTGCGCGAACTCTTTGAAGACAAATCGGTGCCGTTCCAGATTGCCGCGCGGGTCGAGCGGATCGGCATGTTGCGGAATCTGGTCCAGGCGGGCCTTGGCATCGCCTTCATGTCACCCATCGGGCTCGACCGCGACATCCGGGACGGCAACCTGGTCTGGGCGCCGCTTGCAAAGGGCGTCATCCGGCCGACGTCGATTTCATTGCTCGTGCCGAAGGGCCGCGTGCTGTCGCCGCATGTCCGCGTCTTCATCGGACTGTTGACGGACGAGTTGCACGCCTTGCAGGCGATGAGCAGCTGAGTGCAACCGGTTCGCGGCCTGTAGCGTTCGAAAAATGCGTGCACTTTCCGAAAAAGCAGACGGCTGCCCTGAGCGAACTTTGGGCAGAATGTTACGAAATGACTGTGAATTCGCCGAAACTCCGCGTCCGGCAGTCTTCGGCAGCCGGTGATGGTTGCATGGCCTGAAGCGATGCCAATAATAGCGCAATGGGAGCCGCCAGATGACCGACTCGAACCTGCCTTCCGGAACCGGGAACGCCGACGGACTCGATGTCGATGCCGCCTTGAAACGTGCGCATGGAATCGGGTTGGTTCTGGATGACGCGATCCGTCCTGGCGTGGAGACGAACCTCGCATTGCTCGCGGAACACTATCGGGCTGTGCTCTCGGGACTTGCTGAGTCCGGAACGGCGCAAACATGACTCCGTTCGCCCGTTCTGCCTCAGAACTTTCCGCTGCCATCAAGTCGGGGAAAGTCCGCGCCGTGGAGGCCGTCGAGGACTCTCTCGCCCGCATCGCCCGCTTGGACGGGTCGATCAAGGCCTTCACACGGATCTTTGCGGAAGCGGCGCTGGCGGACGCAAGGCGCATCGACGCGGATGTCCGCGCTGGCCGCAGGCTCGGCCCCTTGGC
>JBGSOU010000110.1:0-2840 GCA_041739025.1 Hyphomonas sp. | reverse complement strand
ACCGTCGAACCGGGCGTTCGCTTCAAATCTCCATAGAGTGCCAGCCACCCGCGCGTCAGGCCTTGAGCTTTCCAGGACGCCCGCCACCGGGCCCGGGGCAACCGCCTGCGCATGGCGGGCGTCCTGGAAACCTTAACAGGTCGGTTCCGACCGTCATTTCCGATGACTGGCAGGGTCAACCCGATCGCGTCATTCGGGAGCATCACCGGAACCAGGCCGGACTTCGCCGGTTCCGGTCGCTGGGGGCTCGTTGACGGGCACTATCAGAACTAGCTAACTGGGCCCGTGGACACGCGTACTGTTTTCGTCGCGATTGGTATTGCTGCGGTCGCATCAACTGGCGGGGCGGTCGGGCTGTGGAAAGCATACGATTTCTATTTCAACCAGCAGTCTGGATGGAGGTGTTTTCAAGAGCACCACGACCCCCATCGAGAGACTGAACTATTTGTTTCCTGTATCGAGGAAAAAACCCGTTGGGACATGGCACGCAACCCTCATCTGTACGTTTCGGCGCGTGGCGACAACATCGATCCAGCTCAGGTCAATTTTGAGTTTTTGGGCGTTGATGTCGAAGAAGGCGGGCTGCCAATCTACCGGTTCAGGTATCTAATTAGTGGTGAAGCCTTTTGCCGTTACTACATCCCTGACGAGTATGGGCGATACTTTGTGCAAGGCGCTTATGCTGAGGCCAGCACTCCGAACCCCTGCTAACGCATTAACGTCTGCATTGGGCCAAAATCTGACAGCTGGATTCAACGGCAGGTCTTCAGTCCTCCGCCTCGCGCAGAAGAATATCGCCAGCACCATCCCCCCCCGCACATCACAAGAGCAGGCCGCCGGCGGCTACCCCGTCAAGCGCGCTAGCCTCAGGCCTCTACCCGTTCAAAGCTGAGCCCGGCATGGGCTTTGAGGCGCGCGATCAGCTTGTCGCCCATCAGGGACGCCGGCGTCCAGAAACCGCCCGGGGTGGTGTCCGGCAGGTCCTTGGCCAGACAGGCCGCGGCCTGGGCCAGCATTTTTGCGGTGGACCCATAGCCCGGGTCGCGGTCGCCCGTCACCCGGCACCGGATCTTGTCGCCGCGCACGGTCGTGCCGAGGAACACCAGATCATACTCACCCTCGCGCTGCTGTTGTTCGCTCGGCCCTTCGCCCGGCTTGGGGAGGACATGGTTTTCGAGCAGCCAGCGCGTTGGCGGCAGGGCCAGCCCGATCATCGCGCCCGTCATGCCCCAGCTGATGGCGCGTGCCGCGCGCTTCCCGCTGCCGCCCTTGCCGGACACCATCGCCTCTTCATAAAGGAAGCCGTCGCCATAGCTGCTCTGGCTGAGCGCGTTGGAACGATGCACCACGCGCGCGTTGATGGCCGCCATGATGAACGGCGCGATCCAGCTGCCATACTCTTCATCATACGCCATCTGCACATCGGGCTGGCGCGCCGTGAAGCCATGACCGGGCGGGCAGATGCTGTAGGGGTCTTTCAACTGCGCGCGCAGTTCGGCATCGCCCGACGCTTCCTTGACCATGTTGATCATGCTGGCGATCGTCCCGCCGGACGCCCCGCCCTTGATCTTCACCACCCGCATGTTGATCCGGTTGCAGGTCTGGCCGAACCGTTTCGCGGCCTGCTGCTGCAGAAAATGGACGCCCAGATCGGACGGAATGGAGTCAAACCCGCAGCAATGCACGATCCAGGCGCCGCTTTGCCGGGCCGCGTCCTCGTGGCGGTCCTGCATCCTGCGGATCCATTGCGGCTCACCCGTCAGGTCGCAATAGTGGGTTCCGGTCTCCGCGCAGACTTTCACCAGCGTGTCGCCGTACAGCGCATACGGCCCAACGGTGGAGACGATCACCTTGGCGCGCGCGCACATCGCCTTGAGGGCCGCTTCGTCGCCGGCATCGGCGACCAGCATCTCGATGCCTGACAGGCCAGCGTCCTTGCAGAGCGTCTCGAGCTTGCTTTTCGAGCGTCCGGCGATGGCCCACCGGATCGATCCATCCGCGAACTGCGCCTGCATGTAGCGGGTCATGATCTGCCCCACGAAGCTGGTCGCTCCGTAAACGATGATGTCGAAGGTCTGATCTGTCATGTGGGTCTCTGAACAGCGTTGGGTGAGCATGGGTTGCCCGGGTCAGCCCCTGCTCAAGGTGGGGCGCCGGGGGTCAGCGGTGAACTTACTCCTCGCCCTCGCGGATTTCGCCGATGCCGTCTTTCATGGCGAAGCGCGAATAGAAGAACATGCCCGTCAGCATCAGCGCGCACAGCACGAAGGGAAGGTGAGGGTTGACATATTCGTACACGAACAATCCGAAGATCGGCGTCACGATATAGCCCATGCCGTTGGCCGAGATCACGAGCCCCGCGACATTGCCCTGCAATTGCGGCGGCACGGCGAGCGAGGCGCCGCTGGAAAAGCCCGGCCGCGCGAGGCCCTGGCCGAGGCCGATCAGGAACTGCGACAGGATCAGCGTGGCGTAATTGTTGGCGACGATCATCATCAGCGCGCCTGCCAGCAGCGGCAGGCAGCCCACCCACATCAGCGTCTTGTTCTTCAGGCGCAGGCGCGGGATCAGCACCAGCTGGGCCAGCAGCACGGCCACGGCGCCGACGGTGAAGGCCGGGCCGGTATAGGCGGCGGCCTCGCGGCCGGTGACGTTCATCTTGTCCATCACCGAGAAGACGAAGACCTGCGTCAGCACACCGGTCACCAGCGACAGGGCGACGGCATAGATCAGGAAGGGCAGCACGCGTTCGGTGCGCCAGAGGTCCTTGCCGGCGGCCTCCGCTTCGATACGGACGGCGTCGGCCACGGGGGCGCGGGTTTCCGGCAGGCGGAACCAGA
>JBGSOU010000108.1:0-1579 GCA_041739025.1 Hyphomonas sp. | reverse complement strand
CCTTCGCGGCGTCCAGCGAGGTCACAGCGGCCTTGAAATCGGTCCAGCGCCAGCCTTCGAGGCGCCGGCCTGGCAAGCCGGTCATCGCAAAGGCTTCGAACAGCCGCTCACGGCGCGGGTCCGCCTTCAGCGCCGCAAAGCGCGCGACGAGTTCCAGTTCGGCGACCGTCGGATTGCGGATGAGGTCCTTGAGGGCGGTGCTCACACGGCCTCCGCCAGCACGCCGTCATAGCCCTCGGCCTCAAGCCGGTGGGCCAGTTCCGGCCCGCCGGTCTTGATGATGCGGCCCTTGGCGAGCACGTGCACCTTGTCCGGTTTGATATAGTCGAGCAGGCGCTGGTAGTGCGTGATCACCAGCATGCCCCGGTCCGGCGACCGCAGCGCGTTGACGCCCTCGGCGACCGTGCGCAGCGCGTCGATGTCGAGCCCGGAATCAGTCTCGTCGAGCACCATGAAGCGCGGCTCCAGCATCATCATCTGATAGATCTCGAGCCGTTTCTTCTCGCCGCCGGAAAAGCCGACATTGACGGGGCGCTTCAGCATCTCGGGATCCAGGCTGAGCACCTTGGCAATCTCGCGGGACTTCTTGATGAAGTCCGGCGCGGAAATCTCGGTCTCGCCGCGCGTCTTGCGCTGCGCGTTCATCGCGGTGCGCACAAAGGTCATCACCGGCACGCCGGGAATCTCGACTGGATACTGGAAAGACAGAAACAGGCCCGCCGCTGCGCGCGCTTCCGGCGCGAGGGCGAGCACGTCCTCGCCGTTCAGCGTGGCCGTGCCGCCCGTGACGGTGTAGCCCTCACGGCCCGTGAGCACGTAGGACAGCGTTGATTTGCCGGCCCCGTTCGGGCCCATGATGGCATGTACTTCACCGGTGGGAACAGCGAGCGAAAGGCCATTGAGGATGGTTTTCGCATCCTCGCCTTCGCCGACGGTGGCAGTCAGGTTTTCGATCTTCAACATGACGGGGATTTAGGGCGCCCCGGCCTGATTTGAAAGCACAAAGCGGCGTTATGACCGCCTTGCCCTACGGGTTTTCCCCTAATTCAGGCGGCGGCGGCCAACAAAGGCGCCACAAATACGGCCGCACAGATCAGCGCGAGCGCGGCAAGTTCTTTCCACATGGGGTCCTCCCGGACGGCTCGAATAGGCCGTTTCGGGGGGAAATGCAGCAAGTTCCATGCCTGCCGGGCAAGTGGAGCGTTAACCGACGCTGCCCTCAAGGCTCACTTCCAGCAGCTTCTGCGCCTCGACGGCAAACTCCATCGGCAGTTCCTGCAGCACTTCGCGCACGAATCCGTTGACCAGCAGGGCCACGGCCTGCTCCTCACCGATGCCGCGCTGACGGACATAGAAGAGCTGGTCCTCGGAAAGCTTGGTCGTCGTCGCTTCGTGTTCCAGCTGCGCATCGGCGCGGCGGTTCTCGATATAGGGCACCGTGTGGGCGCCGCACTTGTCCCCGATCAGCAGCGAGTCGCACTGCGTGAAGTTGCGCGCGCCTTCCGCTTTCTTGTGGACCGAGACGAGGCCGCGATAGGTGTTGTCCGACTTGCCGGCCGAGATGCCCTTCGAGATGATC
>JBGSOU010000084.1:0-4769 GCA_041739025.1 Hyphomonas sp. | reverse complement strand
GGCGCGCCCAGCAGTCCGGCAAGCGCCAACGGGACGCGGGTCGTCTTGCCCGCGCCCGGCGGGGCCGCCAGCACCAGCCGGTTACCTCCGCGCAACTGTTCGAGGATCGCCGCCAGGACGTCATCAATCGGGAGAGGCGCGGGCACACATGTCATCGCCGCTGGCATAGGGCGCCTGCCACCCGGCTGGCAAGGATCGGCCCTCCCCGAAGGTTGCCTTGGACGGATCGCCCCCGTACGGTCGCGCCTCAAGACTGCGGGAGTGATGGATGAAGTTCTGGTTCGGGATCGACTTGTGGAAGCGCGTGCTGCTGGGCCTCGTGCTCGGCGCCGCGTTGGGGCTGGTGCTTCGCCAGACGCTCGGGATCGAAGCAGCGGCCGCCAACGTCAATGCCTGGGCCAAGCCGATCGGGGACGCGTTCATCAGCCTGATCAAGATGCTCGTTGTGCCGCTGATCTTCACCACGCTCGTTTCCGGCGTGCTTGCAATGGGCGACCCCAAGAAACTGGGCAGCCTCGGCGGGCGGGCGATGGCCCTGTACATGATCACCACCGTCATCGCGATCTGCTTTGGCCTGTTGATCGGCACGCTGATCCAGCCCGGCGCAGGCTTTGACACGACGATGGCGAGCCCCGCCGATCTGGAATCCACGCGCGCCAAACTGGCCGCCAACCCGCCCGCTGGAAGTGTCAGCGAGCAGCTGATGCGCACCCTGCTTTCGATCATCCCGGACAATCCCGTCGCCGCGCTGGCGAAAGGCGATGTGCTGCAGATCATCTTCTTCGCGATCCTGCTGGGCATCGGAATCCTGCAATCCGGCGCGATCGGCAAGCCGCTGGAAAACGTTTTCAACAGCGCCTCCGAAGCGGTCATGAAGATGACGCTGATCGTCATGGAGACAGCGCCGATCGGGGTGTTCGCGTTGATGGCCTGGGTGCTCGGCCAATACGGCCTCGGCGTGCTGACCGTGCTCGGCAAGATGACGGCCTCGCTGTACATCGCCTGCGCGCTGCACATGCTGTTCACCTACGGCGTCATTATCAAGGGACTCGTCCGCCTGCCGGTTTTGGCCTTCTTCCGGGGCGCGGTCGATGCCCAGGCGCTGGCCTTCTCGACCTCATCGTCGAATGCCACGCTGCCGATGACGATTTCCTGCGCCACCAAGAACCTCGGCATCGGAAAGCCGGTCGCCTCGTCGGTCCTGCCGCTGGGCGCGACCATCAACATGGACGGCACCGCGCTCTATCAGGGGCTGATTGCGCTGTTCGCGGTGCAGGCGCTCGGCATTCCGGTCACCGCCAGCATGTACGTGACGATCATCCTGATGGCGACACTGGTATCCATCGGCACGGCCGGCGTGCCGTCCGTCAGCCTGCTGCTGGCGACCACCACGCTCGGCATCGTGGGTGCCACGCCCGAGCAGACGGTGCTGATCATTGCCTTGCTGTTCCCGTTCGACCGGATCCTCGACATGATGCGCACGGTGACCAACGTCACGGGCGACCTGGCGGTCGCCACCGCCGTCGCGAAATGGGAAGGCGAACTGGACGAGGCCGTGTTCCGCGCGCCCGACCGGGTCTGACCAAGCCGGAGACGCTAGAGCGACGCACCTTCCGGATGGTGGGCGTGGTGGGCCACCGACACCGGAACCTGCGCCGGAAGCCAGCAGGTGACTTCAAGCCCGCCGCCGTCGACCGGTTTCATGCCGACCGTGCCGCCGTGCAGGTGGATGAAGTGTTTCACGAGTGCCAGGCCGAGGCCGGCGCCGCGCTGGTCACCGGACACGAAGCTGTCGAAGCTGGTGGCCCGCTTGTCGGCCTCGAGGCCGATGCCGTTGTCGCGGACACTGAGGGTGACCATGTCGCCGGCGCGCTGCGCCGAGACGACGACTTCCCCGCCCGCTTCGGTGAAGCGCAGCGAGTTTGACACGAGATTGAACAGCACCTGCTTGATGCGGCGCGCATCGGCACGGATCGTTCCCAGCTTGCCGTGAATCTCCGACCGTACGGACACTTCGGTGTCCTCGGCCTTCGAGACAACCATCTCGATGCCTTCGGTGATCAGGTCGTCGAGATTGACCGTGTCCAGATCAAGGTCCATGCGGCCGGCCTCGATCAGGGCGAGATCAAGGATGTTCTCGATCAGCTTGTTGAGGTGGTCGGAGGCTGACAGGATGGCGCGCACATGGTCGGTCTGGCGCTCGGTCAATGCGCCATTGCGCTGTGTCTCGAGCAGTTCGGCATAGCCGAAGATCGTCGTCAGCGGCGAGCGCAGCTGGTAGCTGACATTGCGCACGAATTCCGTCTTCAGGCGGTCGGCCGCTTCGAAGGCTTCGGCCCGGTCGCGCAAGGCGGACTCGACGCGCCGTGTGGCCGTGACGTCTGCGAAGGCGATCAGCGTGTTGCCGTCCGGCAGCGGGTTGGTGATGTAGGTCAGCAAGGAGCCGTCCGACCGGCGCATCTCGCCGGTCGTCGCCTGACGGGCCGGTGCCGATGGATCGGTGATGTGGACCTTCATCGCTTCCCAGATTTCCGCATCGTGGAACAGCGGCACGCAGGCCTTGACGACATCGTCATAGTCCGGCGTGTCTTTCAGCAAGTCGGCCGGCAGATCCCAGACGCGCTCGAAGGCCCGGTTGTGCAGGCGCAGGCGGCCATCGCTGCCGAACACCGCGACCGCCTCGTGCAGGTTGTCGAGGGTCGAACGCTGCGTCTTGATCAGCGCATTGAAGCGCGTCTGCAGGTCGAGCTGGACGGTGATGTCCTTGAACAGGAGCAGCAGGCCGCCCATCGGGTGACGCTGGCGGGTGACCGAGAGCGTGCGGCCGTCCGGCAGCGGCCACTTGTCTTCCTTGGTGCCGTCGAGATCGAGATAGTAGGATATCTCCTCGGCGCGCCATTCGGCATAGTTCGGCCGGCCGGGCAGCTTGCGGCGCTCGCGCAGGCGGTCGAGCAGCTGGCCATGGGTCGGACGGTCGAGCAGGAAGGCCTCTTCCAGGTCCCACATGTCGCGGAAGGCCTTGTTGTAGAAGGTCAGCTTGCGTTCGGCGCTGAAGATGGCGACCGCGTCGGCGACATGGTTCAGTGTCTCGTCATGGGCCCGCACGTGGCGGTTCAGCTCTTCGCGCGCATTCTCCTGCGCGGTGACGTCGAAGGCCATCGCGCCTGCCCCGCCCGATAGGGGGAAGGTCAGCACACGCATGGCGCGGCGATCACCCTTGATCACGATATGGCGGGTCTCGTCGTGCTCCTGGCCATCAGAGATGGTCTTGCGCGCCTGTTCGGCGACGGCCTGGTCGAGCATCGCCTGTTCTTCGAGAAGCCGGTCGAGGCTCGAGACGTCCACCGCAGCGAGATAGGCCGGGTTGGCCCATTGCAGGCGCCCCATGCCCGACACGCGCCAGGCCGGGAACGGCGCCTTGCGCAGCATGTCGAGGAAGGCGGTCGGATCGCGCGCGATGACCTGCCGGGCTTCTTCGAACTTTCCGCGGGCGGAGCTTTCCTCGAGTCCCTTGATGGTCGAGTCGGTGACCCAGACGACGGCGCGGGCGCCGGCCGTGCGGCCGTCAGCTTCCAGAAAGCGCCCGGACGGGCCGATGATGGTCAGCGAGAAGGGGTGGCCCTGCTCACGCAATTCGCGCAACCGGATGCGCAGCGTCGTGTCCTGCCCGGCCGAATCGCGCGCTTCGAGATCGGCAATGCCCTCGACGATGCGAATGGTCGGGTTCTCCGAAATCGCTGCGTCGGTGAAGCTGAGCAGGCCGGCCAATGCCACCGATGAGCCGAAAACGTCCGGCGGCGTGATCTCGTCGCCTTCCACTTCCAGCGCGTCGCCCTGCCAGACCAGAATCACGCCCGGATGGGCGCCGAGCACCGATTTCAGGGCGGCATTGTCGGTTTCGCGTTCACCGGCGAGGTCACGGTAGCGCTTCGCCGCGCCGCGAGCGCCGTCCGAAACCCGCAGAGCCCAGAGCAGCGCTCCGAGCGCCAACATGGCCGTACCAACCGCCATGATTACCGGCACTTGTTCAGGATTCATCGGTTGGCCGCCTTTCCATGCCCGGGTCCCTGCGCCTGCAGGCGCGCGACTCGGACAAGTTTATACTGGTTAACGATTGACGTCGCGACCGTTAAGGCAGGGTTAATTCAGAGGCTGCGAGGGTGGGCTCAACACGGTTCGGGCGCTGCTGCGGACTGTTGCAAAAGCGCCACACCCGCCTAGGGTAACCATCGGCAAGCCTGAGGAGTCCCCGTTCCATGCGTCGCAAACTGCTGCCCATTCTCGTTACGGCGTTCCTGGTCGCCGCGCTGCCGGTCAACGCGCAGGCCGAAGATGGCACTGACGATCTGGTGCGCCTGCCTGGCCAAGGCCTGGTCAAGCCCGACACCCCCGCCGCGCAGCGCAAGCTGGACCGGCTCGTGCCCGGCGGCGGCCTGTTTGCCAGCTTTGACGCCAACGGCGATGGGCGGATTTCTGCGGACGAACTGACCGAAGGCACCCGCGCGGCCTTCCTCGCGGCAGATGCCAATGGCGATAACCAGCTGGGCGCGCTGGAACAGCAGGACTGGGCCGCCAACCTGCCCACCCGCGACGACACGCTGTCCAATCCGGTCAGGTTCGACCCCAACCTTGACCGCGTCGTGACGTTCGAGGAGTTCGAGAGCGTGATCTTCCAGCTCGCCGCGAATTATCAGGACAGCGATGGCGTGATCGAAATGGCGCGGCTTTCGGCGCCCGATCCGCGCCCGGAACGCGGCAGCGACCGCCGT
>JBGSOU010000045.1:0-2901 GCA_041739025.1 Hyphomonas sp. | reverse complement strand
CGGCATTACGGGTTCGCTCGGCGACGCCGTTGCGAAAGCGCTCGCGCGCGAGCGCTACGGCCGCCCACGGAGTGATTGGCCGGCGGCGACGCCGGGGGTGGATTGAAGTCAGCGAAGATCGGCTGGATTCCAGCTGTGACCGGGCTTGCCATAATAGAAGCCATTGGAGAATGGCGTCTCGATGTTTAAGGCATTGAGTCGCGCCACGGCTTCGGCCACGGCGAGGCGGCCGTCGAGCACGGCGCGAAAAGCCATGGCCACCTCCACCATATCGCAACTATGCGGCGAGAGGCGGAACCGCGTCACTCCCACGTCCTGCAAATCTGCCAGTTCACAGATCAGATTGAGATATTCGTGCGACATGGTCTGGATGCCGTTAATCGCCAGGAACGCTTTGTCCTCGAGCGTGCGCAGCGGCATGCCGTCGGGATCTTTTTCGCAAATGAACTGACAGTTGTCTTTGCTGCGGCTATGGGCGCGGGCGTGATAGCACCGCGCCGATAGCGCCAGCGGCAGCCGGCCAAACACTTGGACTTCGATTCTCACGTCAAGCTTGGCCGCTGCGGCGCATAGCACCGCGACCGCGCTGGCTGGCAATTCTGGCGGCAGGCAGACATTGCGGACGCCAACGCGCGCCAACACGGCGAGCGCATGCTCGTTATAGACGTTCACATAGGGGCCGGCATGATGCGGCCTTCCGCGCAAATGCAACAAGGCCGAGCCATCATTGGCCTCGATCATGGCGCCTGATGTTGCACAGACACTCTCGACCAGCCGCCGGTCCTGCCGGGACATCACCTCTGCCAGGGTCGAAAACACTACGGCCTTGCCGCCAGCCGAGAGCCGTGCCGCCACGGCTTGCAGATGCGGCTCGAACAGCGGCGCGCGTTTGAAGCAGACGACCTCGCCGAGATAGACGGTCGTCACCGGCGCCTCGTCGGCGATGCGAAAATAGAAATCGCGCCAGCACTCCGGGTTCCAGTTGAACAACACCGGCCCCAGCGTCAATTCGCCTGGCGGCGCCTGCACCATTACCGCCATCGCTTGCTGGGAAAGGCGCCTTGCGTTTCGCGCCGGCCTTCGGTCAGCCCCAGCAGGCTGGCGAAAGCGGCCTCGTGCCCGGCCATGATGTCGTCGACCGCCTTGCGGAACGCGGACACTACGCTTTTGACATAGGCACGGCTGCGCTGGCGGCCCTCAATCTTGAGGGCGGTGACGCCGGCGCGCATCATCTCGGGCAGCAGCGCCGACAAATTGAGACTGACCGGCTCCTCGAAAGCGTAATAGCCGCCAGTACGCGCTCCGCACAGATAGCGGCCCTTGCAGATGGTGGTGTAGCCGGCGCTTTCGTTCGCCGCGAAGCGGTCGATCACATAGTCGCCGAGCCGCGTGGTCAAGTTTCGCGCGGCGTCCTCTTCATAATGCACGTTCGCCGCCGGCGAGCAGATGCCGTCCATATTGGTGGACAGCCCCGTGACGTAGTTGGTCAGGCTGCAACGGCCTTCCGCCATCATGCCGATATTGCCGAACACGAAGGCTTCGATTTCGCAGGGAATCTGCGCGTGCAGTTCGGCGATCTCGGCGACCGTCAGCATGCGCGGCAGCACCACGCGCTTGATGTCGAATTCGTCACAATAAAATCGGATCGCTTCGGGCGAAGAGGCGCCGGCCTGCACGGAGAGATGCAGCCGCAATCCGGGATAGTGCCGGGCGGCGTAATCGGCGACGCCGACGTCGGCGACAATGACCGCGTCGACGCCGAGCTTGGCCGCCGCGTCGATGGCGTCACGCCACATTTGGAACCTGCCGGCCGGCGGAAAGGTGTTGACGGCGAGCAGCAGCTTGGCCTTGCGGGCATGAGCGTATGCGAGCGATTGCTCGACCTCGGCCACGGTGAAATTGAGTCCGGGAAAATTGCGGGCATTGGTGGCGTTCTGCAGGCCGCAATAGACGGCGTCGGCGCCGGCATCGACGGCGGCACGCAAAGCGGCCGGTGTTCCGGCCGGGCAGACCAGTTCAGGGCGCTGGTAGGTTTGACGGTCAGTCACGCCGTTCCTCGCACGGTGCGCAGCACGGACAAGGCCAGCGCCGCTGGCCCCGACAAGGGCCCGAAACTGGCGATCACGCTGTCAAGGGCCGAGCCTTCGAAATCGTCAAGCGCATTACGCAGCGCCACCACGGCTTCGGTATCGCCCGTGACCCGCAGTTCCCGGGAGAAGAACAGCGCGTCGCCGTCGAGCGAGCCGTCAATCATGTCGAGCAGACTGAAGAAGGCGCCGGCTATGGCGGCGTCGTGGGCGGGGCGTTCGTAGCGGCGATGCGCGGTCAGATCGGGCTGATCGGCTTTGGGCTTGAGCACTAGCACAAAGGGCAGATCGGTCGGGTCGATCAGGAAACGCTTGCTGGTGTGCGGCCCGAGCCGAGCAAACAGCTCGGGGCGTGCCTGCGCCACATGGATCGCGATGCGATTAAAGACCGGTTGCAGCAGCGCCAGTGGCACCGGCGCCAGCAGCAGTGAGGGGGCATGCCGGAACAGCGCTTTGAGCGGGGCCGCGCTGCCTGGGTTGGATGAGGCCAACATCGTCGCCTGTCGGGCCCGTATTTGACAGAAGTCAACGCGGCCCCGGGGGTGGATTGAGTTTTCCTTTACCTGCCCTTTACCGTCTGAAAGCCGTAGCGGTTCAGCGGCTTGGCCTGCGGCACCAGCCCCCCTTTCCAAATCGTTCGGCAGCGCCGATATTGTTGGGCTGATGGGGCCGCTTGGCCCATTTGGGAGGACTGGATGCGCCGTTATTTCTTTCGTGGATTCCTGGCCGTGCTTGGCATCGCGGCGGCTACCGCGCTGATCGTGAACGACGCCGATGCGCGCGCCAAATTCGGCGGCAGCCGCGGCGCGCGGAC
>JBGSOU010000016.1:0-3193 GCA_041739025.1 Hyphomonas sp. | reverse complement strand
GGTCTGGTTCGGCGGGCTCGAAGGCTTTCGGCAAGTCGGCCATGACCTGGCCCCGGCGGCGCGGGGGCATGTCCCAGCCGTCATCGGTGCTGGCCATCAGCGGCATCGCGGCACCCGGAGCGTCAAGGTCGAAGGTCATCGCGCCATCATCGCCCTTTTCCGGTTAACGACCCGTTAGGGAACAGGATCCCGGCGCCGGAGGTTAAGGCCGCCCCGTCGTTTGATTCAGGACTATCGCTGAAATTTAACCTGCTGGTCAGCGCCCGGTAAGGCGTGATTCGGAAGTTGGGCGCATTGTGTGTTCATTGCTGAAGGGGAAACCTTGAGAGTTCCGCCAAGGCGTTCAGGTGAATTTGGGTTTGAATAAAAAAGGCGGCGCTCCCCCGGGGAGCGCCGCCTTTCAGGTTTCAGGGCGCGCGCCGGTCTAGTCGTCGCGCAGCGTGCGTTCCTTGCGCTCGTGACGCTCTTGCGCCTCGAGGCTGAGCGTGGCGGTCGGACGGGCTTCGAGGCGGCGCAGGCCGATCGGTTCGCCGGTCGCTTCGCAATAGCCGTAGGTCCCATCCTCGATACGGCGGATCGCCGAGTCGATCTTGGAGATCAGCTTGCGCTGCCGGTCGCGGGTGCGCAGCTCGAGCGCCTTGGCGCTCTCGGCCGAGGCGCGGTCGACGATGTCGGGCAGCGAGCCGGACTCGTCCTGAAGATTGTGGATGGTCTGCTTGGCGCCGTCGAGGATTTCGGCCTTCCAGGTCTCAAGCAACCGCCGGAAGAAGGCGAGCTGGCGCTCGTTCATGAACTCTTCGTCTTCGGAGGGGCGGTAGTCGTCTGAAAGATCAATGCTCACCGCAGTCTCCTTCACTCGTTTGCGTGCCATATAGATCGACCCTCGATTCGGCGCAATTGCGTACGCTGTTATCTTTAATTCAACAATATCAAGCCCTTAAGTCAAATTTACGACAAAATCCGTTAACTTTCGAGCATTTGGCGCAGTTTGACTGCGCGGCGCAGTGCAAGTTGCACACCGGCTCTTGATCTTTGCGACCCCGGCAGTGTCTATGGACCTCGCCCCCGCCCCCCCTGCATTTTCCACGGTTTTCCCGCCCGAATGGCCAAGCAACGGAAACAACATACCAAGCAGGCTGGCTGGATGCTGGCGGTGATGTTCAACTCGCTGTTGATCCTCCTGCCCGTGATCGCCTCCAACACCGTGAAGAAGGCCTATACCGGCGTCGGCGTGGCCGAGCAGCCGAACGTTGATGCGATCATGCAGACCAGTGAACGCCTGAGCGACGAGTTGAAGGCGCTGGGGCCCAACGACAATGACCGCAAGCTGCCATTCTGGCAGGACAAGGTGCAGCAGTCGCTGGAAGACAAGGATGTCGATGCCTTGCGCGGCTACCTGCTCGCCGCGCCGTCGATGCTTGGAAATGATCTTGGCAAGCAGGTGCGCGCCCGCGCTGAAGCTGAATCCCGGGGCACGGCGGAGGAACGCACCATCCGCGCGGCACTGCAGAAAATGCCAGAGAGCGTCGCCCGGTCGATTGAATACCAGATCGGCATGCCGCAGCCCCAGCTTGAACCTGTGGCCCCTGCAGCCGCAGAGCCCGCCGCACCGGTGGCGGCTGGCGAGGAAGTGGGCGAAGTGCTGCAGGCGGGCGGGCGGTCCGAACTCGACTGGCGTTTCAAGCTGCTCGGCAGCTATGGCGACCTGGCCGGCATGTCCCAGCGCTGGACCGGCGGCGACTGGTCGGACGGCATCGTCTTCAAGCTGACCGGGATCGGTCTCGTCCAGCAGGGCATCAGCGACGGCCTGTCGGACGCGCACATCCGTGCCGTGTCGATTGTCAAATCGGCCAGCCGGTCAAAACGCCTGACGCCCCAATTCACCGACTATCTCGACGCGCTGACCGACGCGGCCGTGCCCATGGCTGTGCTCAATCCGGCGCTGGAAGCAGCAAATCTTGAACTGGCAACCACCGACGTGCGCGGCGCGCGCGTTCTTGCCGCGTTCGAAAAGGCCATCAATCCCGCCGGCCTCGCGAAACTGGAAGGTGACCTCGAACAGATCGACAAGATTGCCACGCTCACCAGCCCGTCCGCCGCGCTGACGCTGCTGTCGGTGGTGGAAGACGGCACCGACCTGCGCCGCGCCCGGATGCTGGCCGAAGCGGGCGGGATGCAGGCGGTCGCGCTGGTCAAGGAACGCGGCCATGATGCGCTGCGCGTGGCCGATGCCGGGGTAAGCTGGGACGGGTCGATGGTGCTGGAAATCATGAGCCTCACCGCCGCCGGCATGCTCCTGTTCTGGGTCGCACTGTCGACGCTTCGGATCTATTTCCCCCGCCGGAGCGCCAAGGCCGAGCCGGTCGGCACCTGACGCCGGTCAGGCGAGGTTGAAGGCGCCCCGGATCCCGTCGATCAGCAACTGCGCCGACAGGGCGGCGAGAATGACACCCAGAATGCGTGTCAGCGCGCCGGCCACGCTGGCCCCGATGAGGCGCACGATGGGCCCGGCGAGCAGGAAGATGACCAGCGTGATCAACAGGTTGAGGCCGATGGCCGCCAGCACGGCGGCCTGGGACTGCCAGTTCGGCGCATCCGACATGTAGAACATCGCCGTGGCGATCGAGCCCGGCCCGGCAATCATTGGAATGCCCATCGGGAAGACCGAGATATCATCCGGCTCCGGATCGTTCTTGTGTTCTTCCAGCACCTCTTCGGCGCGATGCTCGCGCCGTTCGGTCCGCTTTTCGAACACCATGTCGAGGGCGATCAGGAACAGCAGCGCGCCGCCCGCCATCCGGAAGGCATCGATGGAAATGTGCATCGCTTCGAGCAGCCAGGCGCCGCCGAACGCGAAGAAGAGCATGATCAGCGAGGCCACGAAGACGGACTTGTAGGCCATCTTCTGGCGGTGCGCAGGAGACGAGTCCGCCGTCAGCGTCGCAAAGATCGGCGCCACGCCGGGCGCGTCGATCAGCACGAAAAAGGTGACGAACGCGGCCGTGAAAAGTGAAATGAGTTCAGGGGTCATGCGCGCGGCGCTTAAGGCTTACGCATCGCGGCGTCCAGTATTTCCCGCACAGCCGGGGCGACCGTGACTTCCGTCGCCGGCGGTTTCAGCCGGGACAGGTCGCCGCCGTCCTGCGACAGGGCGGTCAGCATCTTGTGGCCGCGCAGGCGCTGCAGCAGTCCG
>JBGSOU010000587.1:0-3321 GCA_041739025.1 Hyphomonas sp. | reverse complement strand
GCGGCGGTTCTGACTGTGCGTGTCGCAAGCCTTGCCGTTCCGCTCTCGCGCCTGTCCGGTCTGAAACCGGGCGCGACCTTGCTGCTGGGGATTCCGGCCGACCAACCCGTTGAGCTGGTGACCGGCGGCGAAGGCGGCCTGCTTGCGGCGGAAGCGGAAATCGGCCGGCGCGGCAATCGCGTCGCCTTGCGCATCACGCGGCGCGGCCCCGCGCTCGGCGGGCTTACTCGCTAGCGTTTGTCTTGATGAACTCGGCTTCGATCTCGATGACCACGTCATCGGTGATCAGGCCGGAATACTTGTCGATCCCGAAATCGGACCGGTTGATCGGCAGTTTCGCCGAAAAACCGACAACCTCCGCGCCGCGCAGCCGGTCATAGGCGCTGCCGTTGAGCCGGGCACGGATGATCACGGCTTGCGTCTTGCCCTTGAGGGTGAGGTCGCCGCTGATGTCGGCTTCATTCTCGCCCACGATCTTCAGGCCATAAGTCTTGAAAGTGGCCTGCGGATAGGTCGCGGCATCCAGCCAGTCCGGCCCCATCAGTTCTGCGGCGAATTCGGGGTTGGCGATGTCGAGCGAGGTCATGTCAACGACGGCCGTCACGGTGGCGGCCTCGGGATGGGCCGGATCGCCGGTGAGGCTCGCATCAAACGCGTTGAACCGTCCGACATAGGTGGAATAGCCGAGATGGCTGATCTTGAAGAGGATCGAGGCGTGCTTGGTGTCGAGCACATAATCGCCCGCCGGCACGCTGACGGCAGCCGCCTCGACGCGGGGTTTCAGGACGGCCGCCGCCAGCGAGGTGCAGCCTGCCAACGCGGCCAGCGGAAACGCCAGCCCCAGCAGCGCGCCCCTGATCCTTCTGGAATTGCCCGTCAGGTTTTCTTCGAAGCGAGCCATGCGTCCACCGTTTCTTCAAGCACCGCGAGCGGAACGGCTCCGTCCTTTAACACGATGTCGTGAAATTCGCGAATGTCGAATGCGCTCCCGAGCTGGGAGCGAGCCCGCTCTCGCAGTTCGACGATTTTCAGCATGCCGATCTTGTAGGCGGTGGCCTGGCCCGGCATGACGATATAGCGGTCGATGGCCTTTTCGCAGTCGCCTTGCGGGTTGGGCGTATTGTCCATCAGGTATTTGACGGCTTCCTCGCGGGTCCATTTCTTCGAATGGATGCCGGTATCCACCACGAGACGCGCGGCGCGCCAGATCTCCATCGCGAGGCGGCCAAAGTCCGAGTACGGATCAGCGTAGTAGCCCATCTCCTTCGGTGCGAGTTCGGAATACAGGCCCCAGCCTTCCGAATAGGCGGTGTAGCCTCCAAACTTGCGGAAGCTCGGAATGCCGACCAGTTCCTGCGCGATGGCGATCTGCATGTGATGGCCGGGAATGCCCTCATGGAAGGCGAGCGCTTCCAACTGGTAGGTCGGCATGTCGGCCATGTTGTAGAGGTTGGCGTAATAGATGCCGGGCCGGCTGCCGTCCGGGGCAGGGCGCGAGTAGAACGCCTTGCCGGCGGATTTCTCCCGGAACGCCTCCACGGCCTGCACCTCCATGTCGGCTTTCGGGAAGGTATTGAACAGTTTCGGCAGGTCGCCTTTCATCTGCTCGATCGAGGCTTCCGCTTCGGCGAGATACTCGGCTTTGCCTTCCGGCGTGTTCGGTTTGTAGAAACGCGGATCGGTACGCATGAACTCGAAGAAGTCCGGCAGGCTGCCTTCGAACCCCACCTGGGCCATGATCGCCTTCATCTCGCCCTGGATGCGCGCGACCTCGTCGAGGCCCAGCTGGTGAATCTCGTCGGCGGTCATGTCGGTTGTCGTCATCTGCGCGAGCCGCATGTTGTAGTAGGTCTCGCCGCCGGGAAGCTTCCAGACGCCATCATCGGCCGTCGCCTTGAGCTGCTGGGCCAGCAGTTCGGCAATCGCGGCCTCGTAGGCCGGGCCGACCGACGCGACCAGCGCTTCGGCGGCTCGCACGGTCAGGCTCAGGGCGAGGTCTTCGGAGATCGTGCCGTTGCTGGCGAGCGCGGCGATCTTGCCGCGGATGTCGGCCATCAGCGGGCTGTCATCGCTGCCGTCGCCCGGGCCGGAAAAGGGGTAACCCGCCATCACGCCGCGCGCATCCGACAGGACATAGTCGTAGACGAACGCGGGCGGCTGGATGCCTCTGGCAGCCGCCTCCCGCGAATTGGCGACATGCTGGCCGAGATAGGCGCCGACGCCCTGAAGCCGCGAGATATAGGCCTCTGCGTCGGACAGGGTGGCCACCTTGTGCTGGTTGATCAGAAAGGCGGGAATCGCGGACTGGACCCCGAACATCTGGTTGAACGTGTAGTCATAGCCCTGGAAGCCGGCCGCCGCTTCGGCCCGCTCCAGCTGGTATTCGGCAAGGCGCCAGGACAGCCGGGTCTGATGGTCGAGCTTGGCGAAGTCAAAATTCTCTTTCATTTCAGCGACGTTGGCGCGCTGGATTTCGAGTTCGGCCTGTTCGAAAGCCGGCGAGGGATCGGTCCATTCGCCGTAGCGGTCCTTCCGGCCGAGGAAGGTCTGGCGCATCGGGTCACGGGCCACGTCCTCGTCGAACTTCTGTTCGAACCAGGCATTCAGCCGCTGCGATTCGGCCACCACCGCCTCGGCAGAATAGGCCGGGTCCCCGGGCGCGCGATGAGCCGGCGTGCCGCAGGCGGCCATGGCAGCGATCAGGGCGATGGCGAGCGGGGTCCGGAATATCATGAGCCAGCGAATCCTGTTCTGTTGAACCGTTGCGGTGCAAGGGTCTTAACTGTTTTTTTGGATTCGTTAACCTTTGCCGTGCGAGAAGACGGTAACCAAGAATGTCCCCGGTGCGGCAGCGGCCGCTATGGGGACTGAAGCGCTTCCGGCGGCCGGCCGGGTGAATTGGCGGTAGACTATGAAAAAAGACTCAGAAGTCCTTGATTTGTCTCAGGCGCTTGGCGTGCCTGACGAAACGGACGCGTCCGGTGACGCCCGCGCGCCGGGCCAGAAGGTCGACCTTCTGCAACTGGCATTCTGGGGCTGTCTTCTGCTGTCGATCGCGGCGGCGAGCGTTTCGCTGGCCCGTCCGCATGCCTCTGGCGCGACCGGTTCGATTCTTCTGATCACGATGGCCTCGGGCGGCCTCGTATTCCTGCTGTGGACGGTGCGCGGTGCGGGCCGTTTCATCGGCCTTTTCCCGGAACGCGGCGCTGCGGCCCGCATCGCCAATGCCGGCGCCCCGCGTTTTCCCTGGATCGAGGCGCTCGATGAGGCCGTGCTGGTGACCGAACCCGGCGGCGCGCCTGTCGCGGCCAACCCGGCCTA